>JBNLCD010000481.1:0-4586 GCA_050303635.1 Anaerolineae bacterium | reverse complement strand
AATGCTCTAGTTTGTAATCTAATTTCGGAGGCGATAATACTCATTTGAAACATTATATGGAATTAGCAACTATAACCCCCTCTGTCGCTGACGCGACATCTCCCCCAAACATGGCTGGGCAGGGGACAGTTTTAAGATAAATAAGGTACAAAGTCGAGGTTCACGGGAATGAGATCCGTTTCAAGACGATTGAGACGGGTCTTCACCCATTGGACACCGCGTCGAAAAACACTATAGCGTTGGCGCATGGTCCGTGAGACAACCTGCTGAGTTCCTAAAGCCATGACCCAGCCATACGCAACAGCGAGAATGAGTATGAAACGGTTCGCCCGTTCTGGATCACGGATAAACGAGGTCTGCCACTGCCACCCGCCGGACTTCAAATCGCGAAAACTCTCTTCTTGCCAAATGCGCTTAGCATAGGTTAAGGAGCTAATCTGGGGATCATTGGTCACCAAGCACCACGCTTCTTTTTGCCCATGTCCCCAATGAACATGCACGGTCGTTTCAAGTTGGTGCGCTGTAGTGAACAACTGACCTGCTGTCACCCAACCCGTGCCTTCACGGGTAACTGCCTTTAAGATAAAGCTCACTTCGGCTTCAACCGTAAAACGGGCACTATCTTTGATCCGCACCAGATAACGGAGTTGGTGCTTTTCCAAACGACGGATTAAGTTCGACGAATGCCCAATCCCGCGATCGGCTAAGAGAATGGGTTGGCTCTCGGCTGGCAAACACGCACACACGCGCCGGACTAAGTCAACAATCATCTGCACTTGACCTTCCGCTGGATAGTCAACTTTCGAATTTGCCTTGTAACAGCGCCACATTAAAGGGATCGCTCTTTTTTTATAGGCTAACGACACCATCAGCACCCCCAGTCGATCACTAATCTTGGTCTCATCGACGAGCAAGATGGCCCGTTGCCCCAGTGGCATGCCCTGCCAAACCCATTTGATCCAAGCTTGACACACGGATGGAACGTCAATGCGCGGATTGCTTAACCAGCGATTAAGTCGTTTACGGACCGTTTCGATCTCACCAAATTCGCTCAATTCTTCCGCTAACCAGCCTAATTGGCTATGCCGCCCTTTGATAATCCCATAACTAAACATCGCCAAGCCTAAAGCTTGCCATGCACCGAGTGGCAATAACCACTGGCGCATCTCATCTCTTAAGCGATATACTACTTCCATTGAACTTATCCTTTGATGGTGGTTTGGTTGCCCCTCAAGGATAAGTTCTTTTGCTTTTTCTTAAAAGTGTCCCCTTCCCAGCTGTGTTCGGGGGAGGTGGCCGCAGGCCGGAGGGGGTAGTTCAAACATAACCTGTATTTAATTGTTTAACTTCATTATTAGGCAATCATTCTCTGATTTCAATTAAGAGAAACAAGCCGCTAGCCATTTGATATCTGACTAGCGGCTTGATATTATGGCGTTTAATCGACTAGTTCAATTTCGGCTTCGGTTAGACGTTCCTGAATAAATTTGAGAAGGCGCGGACGTGCTTCCGCGGCTTTACCATATCTAAGCTTCACAAATAGCGTCAGTTCGGTATGATGCGCCACGCCTTCAGATGTACTCAGGATGCGCCACGGTTCTAATAGATTGGGCAGATGAATCAACGCGTCGTCCGCTAGATTTTCTAAAATTTCGAGCGTTTGATGAAGTTTTTCGGTGGGGACATGGATTTTGAGCGTGGTTGTGGAGAAGCTCCCCCGGCTGAAATTGCGAATAACCCGCACATCCCCGTTGGGAATCACATAGAGTTCACCGGTTGTCGAACGCAGAAAGAGGGTGCGTAGATTCATTTTTTCGACAGTGCCCACAATTTCCAGAATTTCAACTTTATCGCCGACATCAATGGTTTCTTCAAAGAGAAAACTGGCGCCGCCGATAATGTCCCGAATCAGGCTATTCGCGCCAATCCCGAAGGCCGCACTAAATAAACCAATGATCCAGATGGTTTGTTCGGCACCGACCACAATAATCATGGTCAAAATGCCAGCAATTACATACACGCCGAATGTGATGCTACTGGTGATCAGGTCTCTTAAGGTCTGTTTACGTTCTTGGCGCAAACCAAAACTAAGGGTGCTGGGCGCACGATTACTGACACGGACAAAACGCCGTAAGACCGTGTTGATGATAAGCTGAGATAGCCATGCTCCGGCAAAGATGGTTAAAATGATGGCAAGATGGTTATCAATACTGATCGAGCCGATATCCATGTTTTGTTAGATGCTCCCTGTCTAGGCTACTTCTCTTATTTCTGTGAATTTCTATCAATCTTAACGTGAATTTTGGATACACAAGAGCCTGAAGACCCTTGTTAAGGGCATAATTTAGGATTGTACGGGACCCGTAAACCCCAAATTCATTATAACAGAGTGGCTTAGTGGTCTGTCTCGCCAATAAAGCGGTATCATTTTCCGGTCGAGAGGTGCGGTAGGCTGAAGTCAGACCGCTATATATAAAAACAAGCATGCTCAAGCAAGCTGTGATTCTTGTACTTGACATTCCCAATCAATTTACCGGACAAGCCTTGAAGACTCTTGTTAAGGGGATAGCAGATCCTAATCATAACAAGGCGGCTTTAGCCCCTTGCCTGACAGATCACTCAACCTTCTAATCTCAACCCGAAACCTAAACGCTCAGCAAAATAAGGCAAAAAAAGTGGTTGGTGTGTTCAGCACCAACCGTGTCATTCGCAACTTGAATAATTTTCAGGATGTATCGTTACTCAAGCGCTTTTTTGAGGCTATTTTTTGTTGGAAAAATTAAAATTACTGAGACCACTGCTCAAAAGTGCGCCCATGGAAGCGCCAAAAGCAACACCGAGGGCCACATTACCAAATGCCACGCCTAAAGCGGTGCCAATGCCTACCCCAATAGCCACACCAGCCTCAATTTGTAATTTAGTTTGATCGTCCACTTTGTTTTCCTAATAAAAGCCCCACCTCAACATGCTAAACTAACTATAGCAAAATCCAAATTCCCCAAAAACCCGAATAATTGGGGGATTGGTGATAGCAGATATATCACTTTAGGGTACGATTTCGAGTTTTTGCTCGGTCCCGTTTTGCTGAACAATCAACGCCTGCACCTGTTTATCTTCGTCCCGTTGAATTTGAAGCGTCGTTTTTAAGCCTGCAACGCTGAATTCATCAACAGACTTGGCTTCTAATTTGAGAGCCGCTTGCCCATTCCATTGCAAATAAAGTCCATCACTTTCATGGGTGAGTTCGGCATGAACCTTCTCATTCTTGAACGCACCCATATAACTTGCCAGATCGATTTCAGAGGGTGTTGAGGCTGTTTCCGACGTCGTTCCATAGAATTTACTGAAGACAGTGCCCATCGCCCCGACAATCAACTCGCCCATGTCGCTATTGGTCATAATGGAGTAACCCGCCCGACCATCCACGAAAGCCTTATAATCACATTGAAACCCAACATTCGAGCCACCATGTCCAAAAACCAAATCAGCCCCATCGCCTTTTTGGAAAACGCCTAAACTCAGCGTAATTGGGCCATCGGTCATCACAGGGGTCAGCATCCAATCCACTACTTGCTGACTCATCACCGGATGTTCACCGCGTTTACCAGCTTGAATAGCCCGCACGAAGATTGACATATCAGTTGGGGTTGACCACAAACCTGCCGCCGCCAACTCGGGATGCACCCGCCAGCGACCAGCAATGGGTTGCCCCGTATAATAATGGCCATCCGCCACTTGATCATAAAAATCTGGCGTGGGGGGTTGCATAAACCGACTCGATGTCATACCCAACGGTTCAAAGACCCATTCATGGGCCAGGGCTGGAAAATCTTTGCCTGTGACATCAATTAGCAATTGTTGGATGATCGTGGTGCCGCCCCCGCTATAGCGCACACTATGTCCCGCTAACGTATCCACAATAATGGGGAGGTTATTGGCTGGTTTTTCACCTGCCAGAATCTGCGGCACAGTTGGCACCGCTCCATCTGCCGCATAGCCCATAAACCCGCCGACTGTAGTCCCTGCCGTATGGCTCAATAATTGGTACAGCGTAATTTTGGGTTGCCAACCATCCCCGGCTGGCACTTGCCAGGATTTCAGATAGGTGTTGACGTCTGTCTGCAAATCGAGCACACCCGCCTCAACCAAACGCAAACAAATTAACGCATTAATCGATTTGCTGTTGCTGGCAACTTGGAACATTGTTTCCGGCGTTATGGCCCGCGTTTGCGCCGCATCACCATGGCCATAACTGCCTACTGCCTCAATTTCACCAGCCTTAAACACCACAAAGCTCAAACCGGGGACATGCATCGCCTGAATAACACTTGGTAAATCCTCGGCATGGGTATTTTGAGTTTTATTAAGCTCCTCAACCAGCGCCGCCTCAATTTTGGTAAGCATTTCTGACATAAAATAGTTTCCTTTACTAGATGAATACCATTCTTTATACATTTGGTGAATAAAAAAGGTTGGACGAGATTAATGCCCAACCTTCGGTTATTTCTTTAATAAGGGTCTTCAGGCCCCTGCTCACCCAAAGCTCACGTTAGTTACTCCACCTCAGCCGCAAAATCATAGATGAA
>JBNLCD010000480.1:2500-4604 GCA_050303635.1 Anaerolineae bacterium | reverse complement strand
TCTTATGTGTAGGGCTCGACGCAAAATTTGAGCGCATTCCTGAACAGTTTTTGCAAGATAGTACTCCCCAATTTGCTTTTAATCGTTGGATTATTGACCAAACCCATCCTTATGTAAGTGCCTATAAGCCCAATATTGCTTTCTACGAGGCTCGTGGTACCCAAGGTTGGCGTGAACTCAAACTCACCGTGAATTATCTCCAAGCGAATCATCCCGATATTTTGACCATTTGTGATGCCAAACGCGCCGATATTGGCTCCACCAATATTGGTTACGTACAAGCAATTTTTGATGAATTGAACTTTGATGCAATCACCCTTCAACCGTATCTGGGACGTGAGGCTCTGCAACCCTTCTTAGAACGCGCGGATAAAGCATCGATCATTCTCTGTCGTACATCCAATTCAGGGGCTGATGAATTTCAAGAATTGAAAATAGGCGAGCAATCGCTCTGGGAAATTGTCGCCCACCAAGTTGCCAATCAATGGAACGAACAGCAAAACTGTATGCTTGTTGTTGGCGCAACGGCTCCCGAACAGTTGGCTCGTGTGCGTGAACTTGTGGGGAATATGCCAATTTTAGTTCCCGGAATCGGGGCACAAGGTGGTGATTTGAAGGCCGTCTTGCAAGCTGGTTTGACGGAACAGCAATCTGGCTTGATTATCAGTATTTCCCGCGCTGTCATCTTTGCCGATAATCCAGCCGAACAAGCCCAATCCTATCGCGATCAAATTCGACAGTATACCCGCCAATAAAAAAGGGCGAGAATTTATCTCGCCCCAACTTTGAATATTACCTAGATACTGATTTATTCTGATTTATCCTCGTCATCCGCCACTTGCGATTCATCCCACGCCAAATCATTCTGCGGAATATAGGTGCGATCGTCTGTAAACCCTTCAGGTTTAACTGGCTCCGGCAATTTTTCGCTGATATCCGTCTGAATCTGGCTTGATTTATCGCGTTCAAGCGGCGGCGGGGTCGTAATCGTGCGCTCATCTGGCATCGTTTCCGATGGGGTCGGTGGCGGAGTAGGTATTGCCGCAGGTGGTGGGGTTGTCATACCCGTTCCAACTGGATAGGGTGTTGGCGTCGACCCGATAGGTACACCCGGCACGGGAATAGGTGTCGAGCCCCCTTGCGGCATATAGAAAAATTCTTGCTTTTCTTCTTGGGGTGGACGCAACATCGTAGCTAATACGAGTGAGATAAAACCAAATAGCACCATGACAAATGTGCTCCCGATAATAGGACCACTAATTTCACGCGATAGTGAATTAACCAGTTCTAAACCCACACCAATCCATAACTCATCCGTGGTTCGTTGGGAAATTGCCTCTAAGGGACGATTAGCCGAAGAAAGCAAACCCATCACAGGTAGAACATTGAGTAAACCGCTGGTCATCAGCGCCAAACCTACCCACAAGAAGAATTCTTTAGCAGTGCGCACCGCAAAGAATATAATCAAACCCATCAACATGATGGGAATGAGGAAATTAATGCCCATTGTATTGTTGGCCATTTGGAAGTCGTGGCGGGTGACTTTTGCGCCTAAGCGTAAATCAGCTTCAGAGAGATCGCCACTCGCTAGCGCTTCTTCATGGAAAACCCATAGCCCATCTTCGGGCAAACTTTCCACAATGATAAACATAGCCGCTTCAAGTTTGGTGCGGATATTACCTAACAAGGCTTGGGACGGCTTGCAATCGGGCATACTATAAGCGAGACCCGAATCTTTTAGATATTCTTCCAAATCAGTTTCTTCATCGGCTGTGCATGATTCGAAGTCTTCAACTTCCGCCATCATCTTATCCACGAGATTTTCGGCACCGCCTTCAGTTAAATTTGAGCGGACGGGTTCAACATCCACAACCAAACTTAAGACATCCGTATCCCCGTTCAAAAAGCTGAGGCCATTCGTGAAATTGGATTTAGATTCGGTTTCTAGCCATTCTGGCGAAATGATTTCGCCAGACATTTCTTCCCAATTTTGCGTATCAACATGCTCATCTTGGGCCGCAAGTTGCTGCTGTAACGATTCAATTGCTTGTTCCCGTTTAGCTATCTCTTGTTGAGCTGCAAGACGTTCTTGTTCAAGTTGACG
>JBNLCD010000480.1:0-2490 GCA_050303635.1 Anaerolineae bacterium | reverse complement strand
AATCGAGGCGGCATAATACGGGATAGTTAAGGGCGCAATCCGTTCATAGACAGGCGCGTCTACCACCCGATTAACATTCTCAGGATTAGTGCCTATTTCCCAGAATGCAAGCATCCAAATAGCAAATGGAATACTGATGATGACAAATGATAATAAGAAGAGTGCGATAATACGTCCCAAACAGCGCACGAGTTTCCCTTTCAGTGATTAAATAGTTAATCAACCTGATACTTCATAAGTGCCAACCAATTTTAACACATTTACGTGAATTTCCATGTCATTTACATTCAATACCAAGCGTTGGTTAGGTTCCGCATAAGCCGATTTGACAACAGCTAATCCCAGAACCTTGGTATCTGCACCTGATGGAATTTGGGCAACACTGGTTAATGTTCCACTATTCTTACCCTCGGCATTTTGTAAAACTGTGCCGACTTCCGCCCACGCAGTGAGTTCAACTTGGACCAGTTGATTAGCTAATTTACCCCGACTTTCCATGCGGGCGATAATTTCTTGACCTATATAACACCCTTTTTTAAAGCTCACCGCATCCCAGAGACCAACCTCAAGTGGTATATAATCTTGGGTTAATTCACTAGATGTACGAGCTAATCCTTCGCTAATACGTAAGGCATCGTAAACTTCATCTGGAACTTCTGTGGTGCCTTGTTCACCTGACCATTTTTGGAAGCGTGTCATTGCGTCAGCTTCCCCGAAAACCCAATAGCCAGCCCCTGCGATACTTTGCACACGGGCTAGCACTAATTCGCCAGCACCATCCTGTACCATGATATGCTGATTTTCTGTTAGGTTTTCTACCTCTGGCCATTTTTTGCTTAAGATAGTAGTCGCTTGCGCACCATATATCCCAATTTGTTGAAGGGCGTCCGTAACATCTTGTTGTTTGAATTTATCATTAAAGAAGACATTTCGTTGTAACCAATTACGGACCGCATCATGACGATTTTCGCCTGTAATAATCCAAGCTTCCTCACCGCGATTTAGCACAGTTACTTGGTCAATAATACGGGCTTGGGCCGTGGTAAAGACGGTGCGCATCAATTGACCAACGGGTAAAGCATTGAGATTATTGGTTGATAGTCGATGGAGTAAATCCAAGCGATCGCGATCGGTGGCAACTAAACGTCCATGTGCATTTAAATTTACCCACACTGCGCCAGTTTGGGCAGTTTGATAGAGTTGAACAAATTGATGATCTAATGTCATTTGGTTAGTCATGGTTTTATTTTGCCTTCTTTCATCTACCAGTACGTTTTAGTGAACAATCCGTTTCGATTTTGGGGTATCTGTATTCATTGTACCATCCCCAACCCTTGAGATTTTACGTAAAATTTATTAAATATTGATAAATTGGCTGTCAAGTTACTCGATGTGCTGTATAATAATTTCACGAAAATATAGGTAAATTCCCATTAATTCCGGCGGAGATAAGATTTAAATGACAGTTCTACCCCGCATTTTGGTTGTAGACCCAATTGGTCGTCTAGGTGGCATTGTGAAATCTGGGATGGTCATGCTCAACCGTCCACATGTGATGGTTGAAGTACCATCTATTCAAGAGGCCATTGACGAAATCAGTCGTTCGAGCCTCGATCTGATGGTGAGCGCATATTTTCTTGGTGAAAATACGCCCAATGGTATTGATTTAGCAGAACGAGCCATTCGTGAGCAAGCAGGTATGCCCATTATTATTATGGCCGATGAATTCGATACCCCACCCTCCTCAGAACGCCTTGCCGCTAATCCCTTCCAATTCTTAACTTATCCTCCCGGCGAACAATTTTTCCGTGCCTTGCGCATTGGTTTAGATGGTGAAGAAGTTGTTCAAGCTGAAGAAGGCTCCTCTGGATCTGATTTTAATATTGGCCCAATTCCCAATATTGATTTGTCAAATATTCAAAGCATGCTCCATCAAACTTTGATTGAGCTCGGCGCTATTGGGGCATTTGTGAGCGATCGAGCTGGCCGTATTTTCGCTGAAGAAGGCGCAATAGGATACATTGACAAGCAAACCGTCGCGGCTACAGTCGGACCGTTGTTCCCTCGCGCCGTTAAAGTTGCTCCGCAAGTAGGAGGAACTGGCTGGTCGATGATTTACTTTGATGGTGACCGCTATGATATTTTCGCCTTAGCCCTTGGCTATCATCACTTTATGGTCTTCCTTTTTGATGGAGATTATCGTCAAGCAGTCGGTGAAATGATGCGTTTGCGGCGTCGCGGCCTCGATGAATTTGTTGATTTGATTGGCCCCGCCGCTTGGACATATGAAGAAGTTGTTACTGAGTCTAAGGCTGAGGCCGATACCGAGGTTGTTGATAAGATTGTTGAAAAACGAAGCACCGTCAATATGCCGACTGTCCAAGTTGAAGAAGAAGCCGAAGAAGAAGAATTTGAGGATGAACCCTTCCTCGAACCTGTTGAAGATTTAGATGTCGATCTGCTTTTCAGCGACGATTTAGGCGATATGGA
>JBNLCD010000479.1:0-4615 GCA_050303635.1 Anaerolineae bacterium | reverse complement strand
TTCGTCATAGTGGAAGACAATTACATCGCCGCGTTCAGGTTCACCAGTGACATACGATAGACGCGACACAATGATAAACTCATCGCTATGGAAGTTTGGCTCCATACTGCGCCCTTCAACCACAAAACGCGCTGTGCTTAGGTTCACGAGCGTATAAATCGCAATTACCAACAATAAGGTTTCCACAACTTCGCGAAATAAGGCATTTTGGGTGTTAATTGAAGGGCGGGAAACTTCGCGTAATGGTTTGTTGAAGAGTTTAGAAGGGTTGGTGCGACTTGCGGGCGATTCTTCTAAAATTTCAGGTTGAGTAGTTTCATCGGGATTTTCTTGCCGGTCCACAACAGGCTCCTACAGTGGCATTTTTATCAAGTTGAGCGGGTGGTTTCATCAAAAAAACAGGGATGGTTTCAAAACCACCCCTGTCATTATACACCTTTTTATTTATGGGGAAACCCGGCGCTTCTTATACGGCATCGTCATCGAGTTCTTCATCTTCATAGTATTCATCGTCGTCCATCACTTCGCCAGTGATGTCATCGAATTCGATATCATCTTTGGGCATCATATTGATAATTCCAGCGTCTGGATCGTCCGGCGCGGCAAAATCTTCAATATCTTCCCGTTCACCGGATGTTTCAGTCTTACCGACAACCAGCGCAATACTCACGACAGAGTCTTTATCGTCAATATTGATGACCTTAACACCTTTAGCCGTGCGACCATAGGTGCTAATGCTATCGACAGGTGTGCGTAACGAAACCCCGTTGCGCGTAATAACGGTCAAATCAGGATCTTCATCGGCATGGACAATTCGTGCACCGAGAATTCGACCTGTTTTCTCCATATCTTTGCTGATAGCCCGGATACCTTGCCCAAAGCGATTTTGTTGGCGGAATTCTCTGACGGGCGTACGTTTACCATAGCCCCATTCCGTTACAATCAGCAACTCAGCGTCTTGGGCATCGGGTTCAATAATATCAACCGCGGCGATAATATCCTCTTCCATGAGACGAATTGCCATGACACCGGCGGCTGTCCGTCCCATTACACGGACATCATTTTCATTGAAGCGAATGGATTGACCTAGTTGTGTGACAATCATGACATCGTCATCACCCTGGGTATGGCGTACCCAACGGAGCGTATCGCCACGATCAAGGCCCATTGCAATCAAACCTGTTGAACGAACACTGGAGAATGCTTTCACTTCAACCCGTTTAATACGTCCGCGTTCGGTGACCATCGTGAAATGGCCTTCAATATCATCGAAACTGGGGATCGCCGCGGCGGCTGTGACGCGTTCGCCTAAATCAAGCGGCAATGTGCCTTCAATCAATAAGCCTTTACCAGCCTTGTCATATTCAGGTAATTCGTAGGTGCGGAGACTATAGACTCGTCCGTAATTGGTAAAGAAGAGTAGATGATCTAATGTCCCAGCCCGGAATAGATGTTCAACGACGTCTTCATCACGCGTTTGCATGCCAATGGCACCGCGACCACCCCGACGTTGTTGTCGATAAATGCTGGTCGGTGTACGTTTGACATAGCCTTTTTGAGTGAGACTAACCAGAACTTCTTCATCGCGGATGAGTTGCGTTTCATCAAAATTATCGGAAATGGTGGGATCAAATTGAGTTTTACGCTCATCGCCATATTTATCAGCGAGTTCGTTTAAGTCTTCGCGGATAACGGTCAATACCTTGCGAGGATCAGCAATGAGAGCTTCTAGTTCCCCAATTAGAGCAATAAGCTCATTGTATTCTTTCTCGATTTTTTGTTGTTCGAGAGCGGCCAAACGGCGCAATTGCAAATCAAGAATAGCTTGAGCCTGTGCTTCGCTCAAATCGAAGTTTGCCATCAAAGCAGTCCGCGCTTCATCAACACTGTCGGCATAACGGATTGTATGGATAATCTCATCGATATCTGCTAAGGCTTTGAGCAAACCTTCTAAAATATGAGCGCGCGCACGTGCATTGCGCAATTCATATTCCGTACGACGTTCAATGACCTCATAGCGGTGATAAATCCAATATTGCAACATCCGCTTCAGGCTGAGCAGGCGGGGTTCTTGATTAACCAACGCCAACATTTGTACCCCAAAGGTTGATTGTAATTGAGTGTATTTGTAGAGGCGATTCATAACCGTCAATGGTTGGGCACCACGCCGCAATTCAATTACAATGCGCATCCCCGTGCGGTCAGATTCATCGCGTAAGGTTGCAATGCCTTCGAGCCGATCTTCATTGGCTAGTTGGGCAATTTTTTCGAGCACTGAAGTTTTGTTAAGCTGATAGGGAATCTCAGTCACAACAATGCGGAAACGACTTTCGCCGAATTCTTCAACATGCATCTTCGCCCGAACAATAACTCGGCCTTTACCCGTAGCATAAACTTCTTTAAGTTCATCGCCACCCATCATCGCGCCCGTGGGGAAATCCGGACCTTTGACAAACTGCATTAAATCCTCAACAGTGACATCAATCACTGCTTCTTCCAGCTTATCATCGGAACCCTCATAGCTGATCATCATGCCCAGCAGATAATCAATGGCAGAGGAAATTTCGCGTAAGTTGTGCGGCGGGATATTCGTCGCCATCCCCACCGCAATACCACTGCTCCCATTTAACAATAAACCGGGTAAGCGCGCGGGTAAAACAACGGGTTCTTCAAGTGAGCCATCAAAGTTGGGTGAGAAATCAATGGTATCAGCGTTGATGTCCGTGAGCATTTCTTCAGCAATACGGGACATTCGCGCTTCAGTGTAACGCATTGCCGCAGGCGGGTCACCATCAACAGAACCAAAGTTCCCTTGACCATCAACCAGCATATAGCGTAATGAGAAATCTTGTGCCATACGCGCCATTGTGTCATAAACCGCTTGATCACCATGCGGGTGGTATTTACCTAGCACTTCCCCGACAATACGCGCACTCTTACGATAAGGTGTATTTGATCGAATGCCCATTTCGTGAAGTGCGTATAAAATACGACGATGTACGGGCTTCATACCGTCACGAACGTCCGGCAAAGCGCGGGCAACAATAACACTCATTGCATAATCGAGATAAGCGTCCCGCATCTCTTCAGAAATTTGGACGGGGCGGATAGTGTCTAGACTCATGTAGGGTTTCCTAGGATTTGTTTGCGTTATACACAAAAAATGATGCCGCGCATGATGGATAAAATGCCGTTTCGCGCACCTTCCCAGCCGGGCATCAAGACATACATAAATTATAGCGCAAAACGGGTCTAAAAGCTAGATGGAATGGCGCTATTTCAGAACATTTGAGCTAAGCTTAAATTCCTGATACTATAAACATAATTAAGTCGATATTTAAATCAAGTTTCCAAGACTCATCCGCACAGACGAACTTCCTATCCTTGAGTATAATTGTTTTCTAGTTTTCACCTAGTTGGTTTGGACAAAAATTTTATGACCCAAGCATCCCATGAACCCCTTGCCTCACGCATTCGACCCCGTGATTTAGTTGAATTTATTGGCCAAGCGCACCTTGTTGGCGAAGGTAAACCTTTGCGCATGGCCATTGAGCAAGGTCAACTTTTCTCCATGATTTTTTGGGGACCGCCCGGTGTAGGCAAAACAACTTTAGCCCGTCTCTATTCGCGTGCTATGGAAGCCGAATTGTTTGAGGTGTCAGCGGTTTCGGCAGGTAAAGCGGATTTGCGGAAAGTGGTTGAACATGCCCAGAAAGCCGATGGTATCACCATCTTGTTTATTGATGAAATTCATCGCTTTAACAAGGCGCAACAAGATTTTTTGTTGCCTTATGTTGAAGATGGTACCCTTGTTTTGATTGGGGCTACTACGGAAAATCCAAGTTTTGAGGTCATTTCGGCTTTGCTCTCACGCTGTCGTGTTTTCATTTTGCAAGAATTTACCGATGATGAGATGTTAGCCATTATTGAGCGGGCCGTCATTGAACTTCAAAATGATTATCCCGAACTTGATTTAAGCATGGCCGATGATGCGATTGAATGGCTGGTAACGATGGCAAATGGGGATGCGCGTCAAGCCATTACCATGCTCGATGATACCGCGCGCCTCTATCAAAGTCTGACCATTGAGACTCTCAAAGATACCTTACAAGCGCCCTATTTACGGTTTGATAAACAGGGTGAAGAACACTATAACACCATCAGTGCTTTTATCAAAAGTATGCGGGCCAGTAATGTTGATGCGGCTTTGTATTATCTTGCGCGGTTAGTCCAATCTGGTGAAGATCCAAAGTTTATCGCGCGGCGCATGGTTATTTTTGCTTCCGAAGATATTGGGATGGCATTGCCTACTGCTTTAGTTGTGGCAAATGAAGTTTTTCGGGCCGTTGAAACGATTGGCTATCCAGAATGTGCAATTAATCTCGCGCACGGTACCGCCTATCTTGCCCAAGCACCTAAAGATCGTAGTTCATATGAGGCGTATTTCCGGGCCGTAGATGATGTTAAACGCCATGGCAATCTACCCATTCCCATGAGTATCCGCAACGCACCAACCCAACTTATGAAAGATGCAGGGTATGGCAGTGGCTACGAGGCTTATACGGATAAAGATTTGCTGCCTGAGAAATTGCACGGGCGGCGCTATTATCGTGGC
>JBNLCD010000478.1:0-4618 GCA_050303635.1 Anaerolineae bacterium | reverse complement strand
CATTCATGAAGATAAAGGGACGACCGATCACGTCAAAAGATATGCAATAACCGCCCGGAGCTTTACCTTTGCGATTTTCCAAATCGAGCAAGTTTTCTTCGCGCATCGTTTTGAAATAGTGACCCAGTTCCGGATCAACATTATCTAAAACATTGTTGGCTTTACGCGTAAATTCATCGGCACTGGCAAATGGATGCAAAGCAGATCTGCCCAAGGCATCAACGCTCAATTCATGGACACGTAACGCAAAATCCCACGGACGTAAACTATCTACACCGAGTTGTTGCTTACGTTTTTCGTTGAGTTTGACCATCGCCGGCACAACAACTTGCTCAATGGCGGCATGGAATTCTTGACTATCGGCTGGGGTATAGTCGTGGCGATTGCGACTCTTCCATTTATAATCACGATAGCTGTTTAGGCCAGCGTTGCGGGTAACTTCACCACGCAAATCCATGAATTTAGTCCACAGCTCATTAATCGCGCCACGGTCTTGCAGTTGACGCTGGGTGATCGCCCGCCATACTTTTTCGCGCAGACCGCGATCATTTTCATGAAGCAATTTACCAAGCTGAATAACCGTTAATTCTTCGCCATCCCATTCAACGGTTTGCCCACCAATAATCTTGTTATATTCACTGCCGAGTTTTTGTTCTTGCGTAAAAAGCGGCAGATTATCTTCACTGTAAATTTCGAGATGGGCTTGCATATCACGTAGTGGGACTTGTAATGCTTTGGGGGCTAATCCACTTTCAACAAATTTGCGGGTTAGTTTCTCATTGATTTGATTGAGATTCGGTTGAATATTTTCAATATAGCTGAAATAAAGTTCTTCAGCCTCGGTATCGGTTGTATCAATCGTATGCTGAACACCAAGCCGCGCGCGAACTTCATCCATCAAACGGCTCAAACGTGACCAATCTTTCAACCAGTCTTCAATATTTTCCGCTGTGAGGTCGGTATCAACCAAAGCTTGATATTCAGGTTCGATGTCTGCCCAATCTTTGGCGATAGCTTCTTGGACAACACTAGGTACATACATTGTCATGAGATAAATTTCCTAATAATAAACAATTCAGATTTTGACTTCAGACAGCTTGATTATACTACGAGCCAGATCTTCAATGAAAACGCTACGCTAATTATTGTCCTCGTCTGCAATTTCACCAAACAGCGCATCATAAGTTGAATGATCACCACTTTCCAGTAAATAGTTTTCCACAAATTGGGGATCAAGTGCTTGTTGCAATGCGTGATTTTGACTAGCTTCCGTGACGCGTAGAGCATCTTCTAACAATACACGCCGTGCTTCTAAAATACGGGTTTCTTCTTTGCCCTTTTGCCAGTTTTGCCAAAGTTGACGAGCGGCATCTACCACAATAATAGCGGAATAGGTTGCATCTAAAATCCGTTGGGCCGTAACTAAGCTAGTCGATAAACGATTAGTGGGCAACAGAGGCGTCAATCGGCGTGGCGCAATGCTTTGGTTAAGAACTGGCATATGCTGGGCGCTAAGATTAGGTCGGTTTGCCCAATAATCAGCAAAACGAGGATTGGGTATGTTCAGACCAAGTTGTTGCCAAAGCTCCTCATCTCGACCTGTGCGCAAAGCTTCTAATTGCGGTTGCATTGCATCTTGTGCAATTGCCACTCCCTCTTGTGGATTTCTTAACCAACTTCGGGTTAAATCGTCTGGTAAAGTTGAGGTAACAAACTGTGTTGCCGCAATCCGAACACGTAACACAAGTTCATAACTCACCTTTTGTTCAACTAAACGCACCCCGTATAGTCGCAAATATTGACTAAGACTGCTATTTTCCTCACCCATATTGTGAACCCTTTTGCCTAACAAATTTGCTGACTCCATTGTACCCAACCTCATCTAATTTTTAAATTTATCTTCCTCTTTTTTAACCTGAGAATCCAACCAGTCTACCTAGGTTGCGGTAAATCTGAGCCTATGCTAGTTTGAACATAGTCATGATGCATACAAATTTCATGGAGGAGCGAGCTCATGGGGAGATGTTTGGGCATTTTAGGCATTATTGTAGGGCTGGTTATAATCGGTATTGCGGTTGTGGTCATTATTGTATTTTCAACGGATAACAAATTTGCCGATGATTTTATTGCAGATACTTTTTGCGAAGAGAACGAAACGCTCATTCGCGAAACGCATACAACAACCACGAGTGATGGTGAAGGCACATCCTATACATTTTATTGCGACGATAACCAAACTGGGGAACAACGCGAAATTACGACACCTGTTACAGTTGCTGGCATTGGGAGTTTTGCCCTTAATTTGTGTTGCGGCATTCTAATTGTTATTGGTGCCTCAATGTTGTTGACAGGCAGTGTTGCTCGGCAAAAATTATCTGAAATTCAACAGTTTAACCAACAATTCGGTAATATGGGGCAACAAGGTGGTGCTACCTTCCAAATGCCCAATAGTATGAATGTAACCTTTACGCAAGAATCTTATACGGCCCAGGAAGTCGAAGAACGTTTGCGTCGGCTTCAAGAAATGCTGAATAATGGCACCTTGTCGCAAGAACAATATTTTTCAATTGAACGAGAATTACGAAGTCGGCAACGTTAACAGAACATAGCAAATGGTCACCCAAACAAACAGAAAATAGTCATCGAGGAGGGAACGATGGGACGGTGTTTAGGGACATTAGGCATTATATTTGGCTTGACATTAATCGGTATTGCAGTAGTTTCTATTATTCTATTTGCATCGGATACTGATTTTTCGAATGATCTTATTGGCAATACATTTTGTGAAGATAATGAGACACCAATTCGCAAGAGCCACAGTACAACGATGAGTGATGGTACTCAAGGTACCTCTTATACATTTTTCTGCGAAGATAACACGAATGGCAACCAGCGTGAAATCACGAATGAAGCGACGACCGCTGGCATTGGTGGATTTGCCCTGAATTTGGTCTGCGGTATCTTGATCGTGATAGGTTCTGCCATGAGCTTGGCTTCCAGAGCTGTGAAAAACAAAATGTCACAAGTTCAAGCATTCAATCAACAATTCGGCAATATGGGCCAAGGCGGGACTGCTTTCCAAATGCCTAATAATGTGAATGTCACTTTTACCCAAGAATCTTATACGGCGCAGGAAGTTGAAGAACGTCTGCGTATGCTTCAAGAGATGCTGAACAATGGTACCCTGTCGCAAGACCAATATTTTTCAATCGAACAAGAATTACGAAGCCGTCAACGCTAAGAGATAAAGTCTAAATTTTGTTGTGTGTGAACGAGGATTCCGAAACAAACAAAAGATAGTTCATCGAGGAGAGTATTGTGGGAAAATGGTTAGGAATATTTAGTATTTTACTGGGCCTGCTGTTAATTTGCTTTGGGTTAGTAGTAGCTAAAATTTATTTCACTGATGATGATTTTTCAAATGGCATCATAGGTGATCTGTTTTGTGAAGACGCCGAGACATTGATTCGCAAGAGTCATAGCACATCCTCGAGTGATGGCACGGATGGCACGTCTTATACTTTCTATTGCGAAAATAATCAAACTGGTGAACAGCGCGAGGTCAGTGACCAAGTCGAACCAGTCAGTTTAGGGTTTGCACTGGGTTTGGTTTGCGGGATTTTGCTCATGGCGAATACTACTATGAAACTGGTCTCTAATGCCATAAAAAACAGAATGCCACAAGTTTAAGCATTCAATCAACAATTCGGTAATATGGGACAAGGTGGGACTACTTTGAAAATGCCTAATAACTCGAATGTCACTTTTACCCAAGAATCCTACACAACACAGGAAGTCGAAGAACGTGTGCGTAGGCTTCAAGAAATGCAATGGTACCTTGTCACAAGACCAATATTTTTCAATCGAACAAGAATTACGTAGCCGTCAACGCTAGTTAAGTCATTCAATATTTGATCTTTAAGCTATATAAGCGTCTGAAAAAGGCAAGCTTTTCAATGAAGTTTGCCTTTTTGCGTTTGACATCCTTGCAAATTACTATATGCTCAAATTTCATATTTTCTACGGATTATGACAAATTATCCCTAATCTAAATAAATTGTTTTTAGCAAATTTGCTGTGGATAATCTCTGCTTTTGTTGGCATTGGTGTGCTAAAATACACATAATATGCTTGGTAGTGTTGAAAAAATATTACAACTGCCTAATTTAAGGATTTTTTCGCATGACTGATAATGCTCCTGAATCACTCGACCCGACAATGCAAGCTGTCCACGACAGTATGCTCGATGGCCTTGGGCAATTGGCTGATTATTTTGGATTTAATCGGGTGATGGGACAACTCTATGCCGCATTATTACTGAGTCCGGCTCCCCTAAGTCTTGATGATTTAGTGAATGTCCTCGGCAAAAGCAAAGCCAGTGTAAGCATGAATATGCGTACGCTCGAGCACATGGGGATTGTTCGTGAAGTTTGGGTGCGGGATACTCGCAAGAAATTTTATGAAGCCGAAACAGATATGTGGAAAATCCTGACCAGCGTAATGGGTAGCCGTGAACTTCGGGATATTGATCGGGCGTTGGATGTTCTACAAAACAATATCCAAAAACTGCGTGAAAATATGCCGGAACTGGACGATGATAAAATTATTTTGGCCAAGC
>JBNLCD010000477.1:0-4623 GCA_050303635.1 Anaerolineae bacterium | reverse complement strand
ATGTGCTAATGGATATAAAGAATGGTGGATTAATGGCCAACAATTAACAGAAGAAGAATTTCTTACTCGAACAAATAAGACTACCTCTTGCCAAGGTAAAGTAGTTGAAATCGATGGCAAGAAATATAAATCTAGAGACAATATTTCTATCAAGTCTGCGCAAGAAGTCCAAAAAGGCCAATCTATTGAAATTAGCTATCTACCGCAAAAACCGCGTATGTCCCGCACTGAACTGAGCTACGATTACACGGATATTCCGCGTATGATAATCACCGTGAGTATTGGGATTGGTTTGATCATTTTTGGGATTTGGCTCATTACAGCTGTTATGAATGATCCCAGTCTTATTGAGTAATTAACTTGTTCAAGCTGGTTGTCTTATGAAATAAATCTGATCTGGCTTTATTCATCTCAATGCTATCGGCGCGTATGCTCCATTCAGGTTATACTTATAGAATGATCCATTTTTTAATGATGGTGACCATTTAACTGACAAAAGCATTTGCCTTTACTGGACAGTATATATTCTTGTTGTGACGCAGTGTGTTTCAAAACTCGTTTTACTGAGAAAATATCCCGTTTGCTCGATGAACGTGAACGACTTAATCAGTCATTGAAGCACCACTATTGTTTACAACAGGAGTATATCTACTATGTTATATCGTTTGCGTGCTGTTCTACTCATCGCTTGCGTTTCATTATTGCTTCCGCTGAATGTTTTTGCGCAAGATCCACCAACTCAAGTTGGCGTCGCCAACCCTGGTCAAAATACCATCGAAATCATCGGCCAAATTGATCAAGAGCTATTTACCCTGACAACCTATGGTTATGTGACCCATATTGCGGGGTTGCCGGATGAGATGTTGTTTGCGGAAGGTACAAGTCCGCTTATGCGCGATGCTTCCACGGCCCGTTTTACTTTTCACGGCACAGGCGATTCGAATGGTCGAGCTATCCATAACAATATTTTCGCATCCTCGGTTGATTCAACACTCAATTTTTACTATAGCGAAACCCCGGTTGGCGCGACTTTTGATGATGCAGATACATTTATCAACGGTACACCTATTGCTTCACTTTCGGCACGCCTTTACAGTGTTCTCAATGTCCAAGAACCCAATATTGGCGTGTTAATGGTTGCGAGTGATAGCCAACAAGAAACCGCCGAACCCTTTACCCTTGGCGATGTTCAATATCAATTAGGTGCTGTTGGTCTTCTGAATCACTTTACTCTATTTGGACAAGGCTTCCGTTCTTCAACAGACCCCTTAGCCGCCCAATATAATTTCGGCGGGTATGCTGTTCAAGTTGGTGATATTCCTGTTCAGGAATAGTTTTATGAATCATTCGGATGAGTTTGCCAAACTATCGCCGCCGTTATTATGGGATCGCTTTGCTCAGCATTTTTTGGACATGAATGAAGATGTTGCGTTTGGGGTGGCTGAGACGGCAACTGAATTGGAGACGGTATTTCGCCAGCGCTATAGTGTTGTCACCGAAAATGGTTGGGCTCAACCATCTGATTACCCCGACGGACTAGAACGGGATGAATATGATGCGCGCGCTATCCAAATTATTGGACGGAATGTGCAGGGCGATATTATTGCGAGTGGGCGGGTGGTTTTGCCTGTACCGAACAAGCAGTTGCCTACCGAAGACTTTTTTCATCTAATAATTGAACCGAAGCATCAGGTTGTTGATGTGGGACGCGGCATTGTGACCGAATCCGATCAGCGTCATGTTTTGTTTTTGGGTTTAATGAGTCAGGCTTGGGTGGAAATTCGCCAGCGGGGTTTTCATGAGATTTGTGGCGCGATGACACCATCGATGTTACGTCTTTACCGGATGATGGATATTCCGTGGATAATTCTGGGCGATAAGAAATCTTATTGGGGAGAAAAACGTATTCCCTGTAAATTTGATTTAACCCAAACGGCCAAGACTTATCTAGCCAAACACCGCGCCATATTGTTTCCCGATTGATAATCTGATTACTGTAGCAAGACACTACAACAGGTAGTGTCTTGCCATAGGATTTCAAGCAATAGCTATTGAGGTGCCATGAAATAGTTGCTGGAATTCTGACCTTCTGCGCTCCAACCTTGCAGAGTGCCGTCCGCTGTGAGAACTTCCCACCATACCAAGGTATCCACACAAACGGGTCCCCCAATAATTGAGAATTGGGCACCTTCGGGCATGGTACCCACTTCTTGGCCAAAGGGTCTCTCGCGCACACGTAGACTTTGCCGCGCTTCACCGGGCGCTGAATAGGTGACAAAGGCACTCATACCTTGGGCCAAACGCGTCGGGGGTGCCCCGTCACATTCAATCGAAGCCGGTTGGATTGGTATTAACGTATTGGCGGCTAGAATTTGGAATCCATACGTATTGGACTGACCGTCCGTGCCGTCTAAAAATAGGGCATTGCCATCGGGGAGCGTCACCAGATAGGCGGGCGTGCCACCGTTTTCAATATTCGGACCAATATATTGAAAGCGCGCAGTATAAGCCACTTCGGGTCCAGTGGCAAAGCTGAAATCAACGGGATAGGCATTCACAAACCAGCCAAATCCACCTTGCAATTCAACCATGCCACCCGGCACAGGTTCATCGCTCGTATAAACCTCAACACCATCCCAACCGTTTTCCGCCACATAACCATTGGTGCCACTGGTCGCCGTTCGGACAAAAATCTTGTCAGCAAAGGACACCATGAATCCTCCATCGGCCAAGACCTGATAAATAGCCGGAATTTCTTGGAATGGTTCATCCGGGCAAGGAACACCGTTGTTGTCTAAGCGGATAAATTCGCAGATAGGTTCAATATGCGCGGTCGTTGTCGAGAACAAATCATAAGTGTCTGAGCCAGCTTGTTGGATATAGAAATTAAACACAATGGTGGTAATACGATCTTCCGTAATGGTGAGACCGAAGTTACCTTCGGCGGGTAGAATCCAACTGTCTTCATAATCGCCAGCCTGACTACTGCCTGTGTCAGCTAAAAAGCCAGTTTCGGTAATCGTTAATGCGGTTGACGGCTGACAGGTCGGTATTTCATTGTCAGGAATATAGATTGCCTCTAAACAGACACTATCGGCTCCCTCGGCTTCCCATGTAATGTCTAACGTAGATCCGGTGGCCGCTTTATAGGTTATAACCGCAAGGAAAATGTCTGGTTGTTCGACTTCAGTCGTTTCGGTTAGCTGTTTAGGGATGGGTCGCCATACAAATGATTGTTCATCAACGCTTGTATTGGTCAAGCGCGTGAGATGACTGCCATCGGCATCCATTACATAAATTTCGGCATTGCCATCGCGATCCGAAATAAAGGCAATTTGTGAGCCGTCCGGTGACCATGCCGGTCTATAATTATCGCCTGCGCCACTGGTGAGGCAATTTTCAACCTCAGTCTCAACGTCTAACAAGCAGATATGACGGGTATTGGTTTCAGATGAATTCTTGACAAAAGCAATTTGTGAGCCATCCGGTGACCAAACGGGATAGGTACTCTGATCACGCATTGGCACTTTACGTACGGTCCGCCGCCCCGGATGCGCTAACAAAAGTTCTTGATTGGTCAGGGAGCTAAACGCAACCCGATTTCCATCGGGCGACCAGGCTGGCGCTTCCATATAGATATTGTAGCCACTCGTGAAACTTGCGGCTTCTTCGAGTGTGCCGTTGTCATAATTCATAATTTGAACATTGACTTCAGTGGGCTCATCCCCAAAAGCAAACAAGGCGAGGCGTGTGCCATCCGGTGACCAACTCGGGCTGACATCTTGCCCAACTCGATATGTCAACCGTTGTTCACTTGAATTAGCGCCGATATTGGCTTGATAGAGCTCAACATCCATATCACGAGTTGAAGCAAAAACCACAGAATTCCCATCCGGCGACCAGATCGGCATAAAATCGTCAGCCTCATTCTGGGTGATTTGGGTTTGTTGATTATCGGCTATCGTGGTTATAAAGATTTCGGTATCACCGTCCGCCCAAATGGAATAAGCGAGTTGTGCGGCATCTCGTGACCATGCCGGATCAGCGGCGTTGCCTTCCGTAATGGTCTGCACTTCACCCGAATCAATATCTAATAAAAATAAACCGTCCGATGATGCATAAGCAATTTGCTGACCGGTTGTTTCTTGAGCCAGACTAGTGTCGTCAGAATACGGCGGCAATGTGATAGCCAGCATGGCAATCAAACAAATCATCAGCTTGTTCAGCATGTTTCCTCATTTCACAAAAAGTACACAAACAATGTCCAGTATAAGTTTAATTGCGGATCGAGGGCAATTGATATTTGATCACGTGGCTTAAACAGCGATCACTTCTTAATTATTTTGGCGAAGTCGGACTCTAGAGAACTGGTTACCACAAAATATCGACAGAATATTGCCCATGATCTCAATCCTTGGGTAATGAGGCTAGCCCCACAGCCGCCCTCGAATAAATTCGGGGCTAAAAACCACCACCCTATGAATGGGTTTAAAACCCCTGAAACGACAAACTTAGTCCATTTATAGGACGCTGTTTTTTAGCTATGGATTTTAATCCGTAGCGACTTGGCCACCCAGTCTATTTGACCTTCCATAAAAAACCTGACTTAGTGAACGGTCTGGG
>JBNLCD010000476.1:0-4633 GCA_050303635.1 Anaerolineae bacterium | reverse complement strand
TATATTATAGATAGCAATCTATAGGTTGAAATGATGAAGAATATGGAAAATCTGCTGGCTTTTGCCCGCATCTTGGGTGACGAGACCCGACAACAAATGATGCAACTCATGTGTTGTCGGGAATTATCTGTCAAACAAGTGGTGGAAGAGCTAGCCGAAAAACACAATAAAACCCTGACCCAGCCCACCGTTTCCCATCATCTGGCCGAAATGCGCGAGTTGGGAGTTGTCAATATGCGGCGGGAAGGTCGTCAGAGTTTTTATATACTCAATCAAGAGCGGGTGACATATTGTTGTGGGCAAATTATGGCCAATTTTGCCCCAGATATTCCGCTTTCAGTGCTTGAAGAGTTGGAATAAGAACGGAAAACACACAAGAGCGACATAGCGTAGCTCTACATAAGGGATTTTTGCTCATTAAATGAATGGTGGGCAAAAATTTTTAACTAAATACATAGATGACTGTCTATTAATAAGGAGAGTTGAACATGGCCCAAGATCAAGATATTCATGCCGCTGTCCAATCACGTTATGGGCGTTTAGCTGAACAAGCCAATAATATCATTCCGCTCCAGCAGGCTGAGTCTTGCTGTGGTGATGGGGATGACTGTGGATGTGGCACAAGTTATTTAGTGGATTTAAGCGAAATTCCTAGCGAAGTTGCTGAATTTTCATTAGGTTGTGGCGATCCCATTTCGATTGCTGAACTGCAACCGGGTGAAGTCGTGGTCGATTTAGGTTCGGGGGGTGGTCTCGATGCATTTTTGGCGGCGAAACGGGTTGGTGATAAAGGTTTAGTAGTCGGCATTGATATGACGCCGCAAATGATTGAACGGGCTACAAAATCGCGCGATCAACAAGGCATCAACAATGTTAATTTTAAATTGGGTAAAATTGAAGACATGCCACTACCAGATAATTTCGCGGATGTGATGATTAGTAATTGTGTCATCAATTTGGCACCAGATAAAAAAGCAGTTTTTGCGGAGGCGTATCGGGTTCTTAAATCAGGGGGACGGTTTGCCGTGGCGGATATTGTCACAAAAGGTGAAATGTCAGACGCTGACCGCGCCAATATGGATGCATGGTCTGAATGTATGACGGGCGCGATTGATGTGGACGTCTATTTGCAACAACTTGAAGAAGTAGGTTTTGTGAATGCGCGCGTTAGCCATCAAGTCCAATATCCGGTTGCCGGTGATTTTTCAGCAGAAGTATTGAGTGCACGGATTACGGCTCATAAACCGTAGGTCATAAATCGCCATAAAATCATAGAATCAAAAGCACCGAACTGTATCATTTAGTTCGGTGCTTAGCTAACTGGTGTTTCGTCTAGAAAAACAAATGTCATTAAATCTCGGCCTTTTCATCATCGAAGAGTGTTTCAGGTTGCGCAATATTCACAGTATTCCGAATATCAGGCAAAGGCGAGGTAATCCCTGCATTAGGCCGCCGTGTCTGACGGAGCAAGGTCTCAAGACTGGGGAGTTCTCTGGTTTGAAAATCGGAATAAGGTACGTCTGCCCGGAAGTAAACGCGAATCATCAAGTCACCTAATTGAACTTCATCGCCATCCCGCAAGGCATAGCCCTTACGCGCTAACATCTTCTCACCATTGATTGTCGTTCCATTACGGCTTGCTAAATCAAAAGCCAAAATTTCGTCATCTTCAGGAATCAACATTAGATGACGACGCGATACGCCAAGTTGATACGCCATTGAATCACTGAGATCAATATTCATGGTACCATCATTCTCAACGCCTTCCGATCGCCCCAACACAACTTTACGATCCATTTCTAACCGTAATTTTTTGCGTGTTGAAAGAATGAACAATTGTATCTTAGACATCATGTCCTCCTGCTCTATTTATATAATGATACGATAAAATATGTCTGAATAGTACAAATTCGCTTGAAAATGACAAATTTCATGTTAACCAAGGATAAATAACATGCCTATTAAGTCTTATGCGGCACTGGCCAATTATCGGCGCACTGTAACGGAATCCTACGCTCGATTGCGCACAAATCCCAATCCAGAAAACGCCTGTCTACAATTTAGGCAAGAACGAGATGAACTTTTTAAGACCAATCCGCTCTCACCGATTCCCGCTGAAGACAGACAAGCTTATGCGGGCGTGCCCTATGCACCTTACGATGTGGATTGGCGTTTAGTAGGGACTCTCAATTATGATGTTGATACCGTGGTTTATGAACTTGATTTGCCCGAAGGTGCTTTTCGATATCAAAGTTTTGCTACAGTCCAGTTCACATCCCCGTTAGGCGAAAGTGGAGCATTAACCCTCTATTGGATATTGGGCTACGGCGGTGGGGTATTTTTACCCTTTGGCGATAAGACCAACAATGATACAACCTATGGTGGTGGACGCTATTTATATGACACCATTAAGGGCGCAGATTTAGGCATTGATGATCAAACCGTGATTCTTGATTTTAATTTGGCTTATCATCCGTCATGCCGCTATAGTCATGAATGGACTTGCCCTCTCGCCCCAATTGAAAATCGACTGCCCTTTGCGGTCCCCGTTGGCGAATTACTCGAATAAACGTATGTGTTAGTCATCACTTTCAACAGTTTTCACAAATTATGCTAAAATATTATAGTGGTTCAGCACATACATGAATTTTGTAAAACGTGCTACGCTTTAATCTCTAATCAACATTGTCGTTGTTCAATTTCCCACAGCAATCAGCATCAAAGGTATTCGGAATGTCAGATCAGCCCCAATCTATGCCAGATATATCCAAAACCCAAAAAATTCGTGAGCTTCAAGAACAAGTTGAGGAACTCTCGTTTTTACAACGACTTGAACGCGAGTTGACATGGGTCCTTGATCCCAATCATGTTTTGAACATCACGATGGATTGGGCGATTCGACGGACCGCGGCCCAAACTGGCTTGATTGCCATTCGCTACGATAATGTTTTACGTGTGGTGCGCCTGATGGGGGCTGATCCGCTTGATGCCAAACGGTTGATGCGTGAAGCATTTCCCATCGGCTTAGGGGTGATTAGTCAGGTTATCAAAGATGGCGTTGAACAGATGCACCATGATCTTCAACAAGGCGATCAAATACATGCCATTATTTCGCCGCAAGCCCAGAGCTCTCTGACCTATCCGCTCAAAGCGCGTTCCGAAATTGTCGGAGTCCTCCATCTGGAAAGTCCGGATGTCAATCATTTCACACCAGAAATGGTCGAGTTTATTTCAGAAGTCACCTCACGTGCTGGTGTTGCCCTACGTAATGCGCACATTTATGACCAAACGCATAATGCCGAACAATTAAAATCTGACATGATTCGGATGGCCGCTCATGATTTACGAACGCCATTGAATGCAATTAAAACAGGTGTCCATATAATCTCGGCGCAAAGTCGCGAAGAAATGCCGCAAGCCTCCCGCATGAGTTTGGATAGCATATCCAAGTCAGCCAACCACATGGCGATGCTCCTTGAAGAATTATTGACTTTGGAAAAGCTCGAAACGGGTGAAATCAGCAAGAAGCCAGTCGATTTATTGTCTACTCTCCAAGATGCCTTAGAACGTGTCCAAAATGCGATTGATGCGAAAGAGCATCAATTAGTCTTGAACGTATCGAATGATCCCATTTATACGCGTGGCGAACCAACATTTTTCCGCCAAGCGATGATTAATTTATTGAGCAACGCCGCTAAATATACACCTGTCAGCGGGCAAATCACGGTGCGTCTAGAAAGTCATGGCCAAAAAGTTTTCTTTGATGTCAAAGATAACGGCTACGGGATTTCCGAAGAACGCCAAGAAAAATTATTCCAACGTTTTTATCGGGCTTATGAACCCACCACTACCCATATCGAGGGAACAGGTTTGGGCTTGAGCTTGGTCAAGACGATTGTGGAGCGGGCTGAAGGCGAAGTGTGGTTTGAAAGTGAAGTCGATAAAGGCAGTACATTCGGTTTCTGGTTGCCCCTCGCTGATGATGTCAAACCTGAACAAATTGAAGTGAAGCCCGAAAATCCGCTGAAATTGAGTTATGCATTAGAACGTCGGCGCGCCCGTGAGCGTGGACAATCGTTTCAGTAAAATTTTAAGATATAAATAACATTACTCACCGCACCTACTTACTGCATGCCTTAGGACATCATTACGCGATCATCCATTCGGATCAGGCCAGTAATGGGACTGTATCGACTATATTCGATTACTTACAAGACAACGCCTGTGCAAATTAGCATGCCTAAAATCGGTGTGCCGAGTTTTATAGGTTCTCTACAATTTAAAGAAAGAATATAAGGTATTGAATCACAAAAAATTATCTTTCAAGAATTTTAGTGTTATTATTTTATGTGGCTGGGTAATTTTTAGTGTTATGCGAATGGTGTCAGCCGGTGCAAATCCAGATTTAGGAGGCGATTTGCACGCTTATTGGTTTTCCGCTCAGTTTTTGCGTCAAGGATATAATCCATACACTGCAAAAATAGAAAATACCAATGATTCTAACGAGAATAAAGGTTATGAAAATTATTTAAACAAGCTCAAATACCCTATTGGGCACATTGATGGCGAGACATCTGCTTCTGAATTCTCTAATCGCTTTGATAAGCTTGGGGCAACTCCATCTAACGCCGCA
>JBNLCD010000475.1:0-4637 GCA_050303635.1 Anaerolineae bacterium | reverse complement strand
TAAATAGACTTCAGTCACGTTAGTATTAAGACGTTACCCGATATAAAAATTAAACTTAAATGATTGGGAAGCAATATCAAGGGTGTTGTGTTAGACTTTACATTGAGGTGAGGAGTCTTTCAGGTAAAAGCCTATGGCAATTAGAGTGCTATATATAGAAGACAATTTTGATAATCGATTATTAGTTCAGCGAGTTTTGATGGCTGAAGGCTTTGACATTCAGGGCGTCGAAACCGCGCGTGAAGGTATTGACATCGCCATTGCAAATCCGCCAGATATCATTTTAATGGATATCAATATGCCGGATATCAGTGGATTAGATGCCACCCGTCATTTGCGAGAAACACCAGAATGTGAGAGCACACCCATCATTGCCTTGACGGCGAATATTACACAAACCATGTTAGATGAAGCAATGGAAGCAGGGTGTAACGGGTATATCACGAAACCGGTTGATATTGATAAACTGCCTTCGCAAATCATGAGCTATGTAGGTGCGTAACCAAACTTTAGCATCTTAAACAAGGATGGTTTTAGGGAAATCCATCGTAATAAAAAATCCCTCACTTTTATCCTGTCTGGAAGAAAGGAGAGGGCGTTGTTCTCTCAATAAAAACGAGAAAATAGCGCCAAACGATACTAATGAGTGATAATCAAATGCAGATTGATCCCGGTGATGCGCATGTGCTTGTCGTCGAAGATAACGTGCCAAATTTTGTGTTGATTGCCCGGATGTTGGCTTTTATGGGTATTCAGCGCTGTGAATGGAAAACTTCCGGTTGGCAGGTTGTTCAATTTGCAGATACCTTACCTCGCGTTGACCTCATCTTGATGGATATCCGTTTACCATATGAAGATGGCTATCAAGCGCTGAAGAAAATTCGGGGACATCATCGCCTCAAAGAAACGATGGTTGTAGCCGTCACGGCTGAGGCCAGTGAAGAACAGTTAACAAAGGCACGCCAATCGGGCTTTAATGGCTTTTTGGGTAAACCGCTTGACCCAGATCGCTTCCCTGAGCAAATTTCGCGATTATTGTCAGGTGAAGAAGTATGGGAGTGGCGTTAAAATCAAGCAAATGGATGCGTAGTCCTTGATATTTTGCTTGACATGTCTTGCCCAATTTTCGCGGTATAATTTTGTAATAAGATATGAGTTTTTTAAGGACTACTCCCTGTGACTGACCAAGCAGAAAATAAAATATTGTTGCAACTCAATCGAGCGTTTAAGAATCTGGCACATTTCGCCACACAATCGGCGACGCTCCCAACCTATTTACTAAAATGTGCGCAGGCGCTTCAAACAGAAGTTACCACCATCCAAGCCTTTGCGCTCATTCCGACGAAGCACATGGCTTCGCCCCAACTCTACAGCGATCCCCTCCAACTCAAAGTTGAATCAAACTTCTTCGGCGTCATTCCGTTTCAAGATGGTGATGAATCCGTTATGGTTGAGTTTGCCCTTGCAGACACACAGAGCTGGGATGGGTTACAATTGTGGCAAGCGACGGTGCAACAAGTTTGGGAAAGTCACCATGTTTTAGATGATGATGAATTAGCGATTCAAACCCAAATTGACTTATATCGTCAGGTAAACCGAATTTCTCACCAAATTAATGAGGAATTGGTTTCGGGCGAAATTATGAATGATGCGTGTCGGCGCATTGTGGATACATTGCCCTATATTGATCATGTGGGGATTGTTATCAACGACAACGCACCAATCAGCGGCACCGTTGTCGCCGAATTTCCAGATACCGGCAGTATCGGCGTTCAGTTGCAACTCGAAGGCTATCCCATCCATGATAAATTGGAAAGCACGCACGAGCCCATCCCGATTAATGACTTGGGTGAGGCTGAAGATTTATTAGCTGATAACTGGGAAACGCTTAAAGCCGTGGGAATTCAATCGCTGTTGATTGTTCCATTATTGATTGAACAACGTCTCATTGGTTCTATTGGGCTCGATTGTATTCAAGCCCAACACACATTTACTCAAAACGAACTTGAAATTTTGAGTGGGTTGGCCGCCCAAATTTCAACGGGTATCCATAACACCGAATTATTTGAAGAAATTAGCGCGCGTATTGTTAGTGAAGCTATCACGACCCAAGTTTCGGAACGCCTGCCTTTACGTTCAGACTTGGATGCCCTGATTCGTTCAGCGGCTAACGAAATCGGCGTCATTGTCGGCGCAAAACAGGTGAAAATTCACCTCAACCCAACTTATTTAGAGCAATCAGAGTTTCAAGAATAAACTAGAACTCTACAGCGAGATAAAGCTATGTTCCAAGCATTAAATGAACTAATTCGCCTCGAACAATATGAAAATTACCCCATCTTACGGCGGAATGTAATCAACATGTTGAGCATTTTGCCGTTAGCCTTGGTTGCCGCTGTATTGATTGCCGTGGCGGATATTTTGACGAACTTCACGACCAACTCGACGGGCGTCGTCACTGGCGTAATGGGCATTATTTTGGTTGGCGTTGCCCTTTATCTCGTGCGGCAGGGTCGGGTGAATATTGCGGCGATGTTATTAATTTCACCCTTTTATGCTGGGGTTTTCCTGCAATTTGTTCTCGAAGATTTCTCTTACTTAGATACGATGCTCCTGGTTGTCGGAACCATTTTGGCCGCCACGGTTAATAATCGAAATGGTGTCTTAATTGCCAGCATTGTGAATTTTATCTTCTTGGCCATCGGGGCTTCTCAACTTGGTATTACTGGCCAATTCCCCATTGTGGCAATCTCGCTCTTCTTCTCAGGTCTATTAAGTTATATTACCGCTTCTAGTTTAGAACCCATCTTGACCGCGACCGTGGCTGAACGGCGGTCTCAACTTTTGCAAACCAGTAATATCGTGGCCCAAAGTGTGTTGGCCCGGCGGGAATTGGAACCACTCCTGAATGAAACGGTCTCCACGATTCGTGACCAATTCCAACAAGTGTATCATGCGCAAGTGTTCTTGCTGGATGATGCGCGCCGGAATGCAGTTTTGCGGGCGAGTACCGGTGAAGTTGGGCAAAAATTAATCGAACGCCGCCACACCTTATCGGTCGGTAGCCAAAGTGTGATTGGCCGCGTTACGCAACGCGGTGATTATGTTTTGGCTGGGGATACCAGTTTTGACCCCGTGCACAAGCGCAATGAACTTTTGCCGAATACGCGGACGGAACTCGCGCTCCCGCTCAGAGTTGCTGAAGGTGTAATTGGTGCGCTAGATATTCAAAGTCTGCAACCGGATGCATTTTCAGAACAAGATATTGAAGTTTTCCAATCCCTGGCTGACCAAATCGCGCTCGCCATTGAAAATGCGCGGCTCTTCACCAATACGCAAAAACAATTGGAAGAGAACCGGAACCTTCTTGAAAGCGAAACACGCAACCGCCGTGAAATTGAAATTCTCAATACAGAATTGCTCGGCACGGGTTGGCGCAACTATATTCAAGCGTCTCTGCCACCGCTTCACCAATCCATCAATATTGATACGGGTGAAGTACAAATTGAGGAAAAAATTTCCGACCATGCCAGCAACACGATGGAAAGAGGTCGCTTGCAACTCGTTCGTGAAAATGACAAGCAGATTCTCACCATGCCCATCGTCATTGAAAATATTGTGATCGGGGTGTTTGAATTTGAAATTCCACTCGGTCAAGTGATTTCAGCGGGTATTTTTGCCTCGCTTGAAACGTTGAGCGATAGCCTTGGGGTTGTGTTTGAAAATGCCCGTCTATTCCATCAAGCGCGGTCAGCGGCTAGTCGTGAACAAGCCGTTAGCAATGTGGCCGCCGAACTTTTGAAAACACTTGATATGCAACAACTTGCCAATGAAGCGGCACCTTTATTCAATGATATTTTATCTGCCCAACGAACCCATATCCATTTGGGCGCGACTGATTCTTCAGGTGCCACGCGGCGCAATAATGGGAATTAGTTGAAAAACTAATCGTCAAGGATACGCTATGGAGATCAAAGCCAGACCGAGTACGTCCATTTCTGAAATACGATTACCTTTTTTGACCCAATTTACCTTGGCTTATTTATTGGTTGTCATATTGCCAATTGTTGCGCTGAGCTATATTGGCTGGAATCAAACGCGCCAAGACAATATCCAGCGGGTGGAAGATAATGTGTCCATTGTCGGGAGCGCCAAAGTTGATGAAGTGAGTACCCGTATATTTGAAATCAATGAAGCACTGGAAGACATTGTTTTCAACCGCAACAATTTAGAAGATTATACGGCCACGCTTAATCGTGAAGATGAAGGTGCGGCCCAATCTGTCTTTGAAAATATACTCGAAAATTATGCTTCAATTGTCGGAATCAAATTATTTAGTAATGCCAATACCCCCATTGTTGAAGTTGGGCTAAACGTCGATACGCCCCGCGCTACGCTGGGGGATGTGTCGACTGGTATTTTGCCGCAAATTTCATTGATTTATGGTGGACCGGGTAACCGTCCGTTGGCGGATATTGCGTTTGAAGTCACTTCAGCCAACGGAAGCAAGATCGGCACCATTGTTGTTGTGCAAGATTTGAGCTTGGCCGAAGATGATAATTTGCCCAGTTTGTATGCGGTCCTTGAATCCCAACCCGACCTTGAGACATTGCCCCAAGCGTCTATTTTTCTCTACA
>JBNLCD010000474.1:0-4656 GCA_050303635.1 Anaerolineae bacterium | reverse complement strand
GTATCGAGCTATGCTGACATTCTGCTGGTGGTGATCATCTATGGAGCCGGTACTGACTACTGCCTGTTCCTGATCAGCCGCTTCCGTGAAGAAATGGCGGATGGCAAAGAAACGCGTCCCGCCGTTCGCAATACAGTCCACCGCGTTGGCGAATCCATTTCCAGCAGTGTCGGAACCACCACTACGGGTTTCTTGGCTCTATCCGTAGCGCAACTTGGTTTGTTTAATACCACTGGCCCAACGCTGGCCGTGGGTGTAGTTGTCAGCTTATTGGCCGGATTGACTCTGACTCCAGCGTTCTTAGGTTTACTTGGTCAACGCACATTCTGGCCGGGTCAAGCGAAACAACGTTCAAGTGGTGCTTTCTACCGCCGGACGTCTCAATTGGTTAGTTCGCGCCCATTGTTGACCATTGTGGTCATCATCTTGGTAATGGGTCCCTTTGCCCTTTACGGGATTGGCTACGAACGTAATTTTGATTTCCTTGTCGATATGCCGGATGATGCCGAATCAGTTGAAGGTTTCCGCACCCTCGAAGAACACATGGGCGCTGGTGAACTCCAACCAATGGCCGCGGTTGCTGTTTTAGATGGTGACAATGTTTTGCGTGAAACAAGCGAACTCACTCGTGATTTAGAAGGCATTGATGGGGTAGCCAGTGTTCGTTCTGTCAATCAACCTTTTGGGGCCAATCATCCCACTGCCAACTTAACCCGTGTGGATACCCAACTCATGATTTTGTCATCAGTTTTTGCACCGCCCGAAGATGCTACGGTTGAACCAACTGAAGAACAAATGGCCTTCATGCAAGGTTTGCTGCAAGATGTACCTGTTTACTTAGCAACTTTGGCTGAACTCGACCCCTCTTTGGCTGAATCCGATGCTTATACGGCTGTGCTTACAACCTTGAGTGTCGAAGATCCGGCTGAGCTCGATACTCCGACTTTGGCCGCTAATCTCATGGCGTTGAGCGAAGTCGGTACCCATAATTACCTTCTAGTCAGTGATTTGCCGCCGACCATGCAACAACTTTTGGGTGGCGATGCCATCAACGGACTGTTGGCAAGTTATGTTAATACTGAGGCGAATGCGGTTCGGTTCGAAATTGTCTTTGACAAAGCACCGTATAGCCCGGCAAGTCTGGATGCGGTTGAAGATGTAAATACAGTCTTGGGACGCTATGCCGCTGATTATGGTGTAGCGGGCACCAGCGTGCAAAATTCTGATTTACGCGAAATTATGGGCGAAGATACACAACTGACCTTTACGCTTGTTTTGGTTAGTATTTTCATCATCTTGTTGGTGATGTTGCGGAGTGTGGTGGCCCCGATTTATCTAATTGGGACGATTATCCTGAGCTACACCGCTACCCTTGGAATTACCCGCTTGGCCTCCGATGCGTTGTGGGGCACTGATCAACTTACGTGGTGGGTACCATTCTTCATGTTCGTCTTCTTGGTCGCGCTGGGGATTGATTACAGTATCTTCCTCTTTGGTCGCATCAAAGAAGAAGTTCGTCGTGAAGGAATCCATGACGGTATCCACAATGCTGTGGAATCAACTGGCTCGATTATCACCTCTGCCGGGATTATCGTAGCAGGTACCTTTGGCGCAATGATGTCTGGTGAAATCCTTGGTTTGGCTCAAATCGGCTTTGCCGTAAGCGTTGGTATTTTGATTGATACATTTGTTGTCCGCACCATTCTTGACCCCGCGTTAGCCTCCTTCTTTGGACGTTGGACATGGTGGCCGGGTGGTGTCCCCTTCCTCGAAATTCCGGAAGAAGGTATGGACGACGATGATTCCGCTATTAAACCACGCCGTGTTCCAGAATACAGCGGGACTGATTAATAACAAATTGTTCTGAATATCCCAATTAGGTAACTGGCTAGAGATTTTTCTCTAGCCAGTTTTTTTGATTTAGACGTTACGTATTTCAGCCAAAACGGATCTTGGTAAGTGGTCCAAGGGCCTAAAGACCTTTGTTAAACCTTTTCCCGGTATACCCTCATAACAAGGCGGTTTTAGCCCCTTGTCTTTATCATCAACTATGTAACTTCTAGGATTTAATGACCAGCAACTGAATCAATCATCCGATTGTTACCGGGAAATTTATCTGCTATAAAAAGAGAATGATCGTTCTTTTTTTGGGAGAACAGATGACAACCAAAGGTAAACGTACGAAAGAAATGATTTTGCATGAGGCCGCTAAAGTCTTTAATCAACGCGGTTATTGGGGAACATCGATTGCCGATTTAGTAGACGCAACAGGGCTCGAAAGAGGTGGCATCTACAACCATTTCGCCAATAAAGATGAAATTGCGATCGCGGCTTTTGATTATGCTTATGACTATATTTCACATAAATTGCTGGACCGCATCAATCAAGCTGACCATGCGGCCGATAAACTGAAAACCATTGCGACTTCATTTGTAAATATTCTGGATAACCCTGAGTTACCGGGTGGTTGCGCGATCTTAAACACCGCAATCGTAGCCGATGATACGCATCCTGACTTACGCACCCATGTTCAAGCGGCTATAAATGAACTGCAAGAAGAAATCCAAAATATCGTGCGCCAAGGCATTGCAGACAACGAACTTCACCCCGAGACAAATGAATTCTCAATTGCAGTAGTGATGATAAGCACTCTTGAAGGCGGTGTCATGATGAGCAAATTACACGGTGATGAAACATATTTGCAGACGGCCATTCAATTTCTGCACAATTATATCGACGCCAATATACGCCTTTAAACTGCTTTGCACACTAAGAAACAGAAATTTATTCAACACTAGATGAGGAGTATCTTACTTATGAAACGTGTGGTCATTACCGGAATGGGACAAATCAGTCCGGTCGGCAATACGGTAGAATCAGCATGGCAAGCTATCCGTGAGGGCAAAAGTGGCATCGTCCATGTGGATGAAGAAGCCAAGTTTGTTGGTGGCGTTGTTCAAAATTTTGATGAAGTCGAATTTTTGGGTCGCAAGGTCGCCCGCGTCACGGATCGTGTGCAACAACTCGCCTTGTGGGCAACCGATCAAGCCCTTAAAGATAGCGGTTTAGAAATTTCTGAGGATAATCGCTATGATGTTGGGTGTATTGTCGGAACAGGTATTGGTGGTATCGATACCTTAACGAATATGGTCTTGGAATATGATAAGCGGGGTCGTCCGGGCGTGAGTCCGCGTTCTATTCCGCAGATGCTCAGTGATAGTGTCTCGTCACGTATCACAATTGAATACGGCTTACGTGGGGCAAATTTTGATATCACTTCGGCCTGTGCGACTGGCAATAACTGTATCGGCAATGCGGCCGATATGATTCGGTTAGGCCGTGCCCAAATCATGTTAGCGGGTGGCAGTGAAGCCTGTGTGATTGATATGGTGCTTGCTGGATTTGGCAATATGAAAGCCATGACCACGTGGGATGACGACCCAACCAAAGCCTCGCGACCCTTTGACTTAAATCGTACTGGTTTTGTGGCGGCGGAAGGCGCGGCGGTGCTTGTGCTTGAAGAACTTGAGCATGCCTTAGCGCGAGAAGCTACTATTTATGGCGAACTTGTGGGTTATGGTCATACCTCCGACGGCTATCATGTCACGGCGCCGTTAGCGGATGGTTCCAGCATGGCCCACGCGATTAAGCAAGCGCTCAGAGAGGCTGATATTGATCCAACCACGATTGATTATGTGAATGCCCACGGCACCAGCACATCACTCAATGATACGAGTGAAACAATGGCAATTAAAATGGCCTTAGGTGAACATGCCTACTCGATTCCTGTTTCATCCACCAAATCCATGACAGGGCATATGCTCGGTGCGGCAGGAGCAGTTGAGGCAGTCTTTTCATTATTGGCCATGCGGGACAATTTTGTACCACCCACCATCAACCTTGAAACACCTGATCCCACCTGTGATTTAGATTATGTGCCAAATGTCGGGCGCGAACATGAAGTCAATTATGTGTTGAGCAATTCAGCAGGTTTTGGCGGTCACAACACGCCGCTCATATTCAAACGCTATGAGAATTAATTAACCTAGCAAAAAAGCTGGTTAGATCTCATTTCTAGCCAGCTTTTTTACATCTAATCTGCTTCGTACAATTTTTTCAGGCGCTTACGCCAACTGATATAAGAGCGCACGTTGGTGCTATCGCTAAAATGATCAATCCCCCCAATCATGCCCAAATCTGCAATCCGTTTGATCTCAGGATCAGTGATTTGTTGTAGTAACGCGTCGCCAAAAAGTTCAGCATGCAAAACTTGAAAAGGTCGCGTATGAAATGAGCTTGTTTCAGCAGGTAGTGGTTCTGTCACATTCAACGCATTATGCTTTTCTGCCATAAAAACATACGCTTCGCCAAGTGCTTTTTCACGATCTTGCCACGTCTTGGCTTGCTGTACACGATGTAAAATCGGCATGACAGTCTCGGCGCATTCTAATTCTTTAAACGCCGAGCCGAACCATTTGGGGTACGGCGCATAACGCCGCTCCATGAGAAAGCTCAAAAACATAATATCCCGCACCAAGCGACTGCCAATAATACTTGAGCCTAATTCATCTCCGACAAAACCTGTGCGTGGCATCAAATGTTCTTCTTGTCCCAAACGTTCCCAACTACTCGCCATCAAGTAGAGCCACACATCCT
>JBNLCD010000473.1:0-4664 GCA_050303635.1 Anaerolineae bacterium | reverse complement strand
CTCAATGGTCACCGGATGGTAAATATATTGCCTTTAGCGCAGTAGCAAAAGAGGATTTGCCTGCGCAGATATTTGTGCTCGATATTGCTAACGAAAATTTGCAAATGTTGACTTATGAATCGTCGGATGCCATGTATCCACATTGGTTACCTGCCGAAATTTCGCCATATACTGAACAATAGGATAGATAATGCTCACAAATAAACAGCGCTTAATCCTGTGGGGTAGCTTAGCTCTTATTTTGGTGGTTGTCGCCATCGTTGCATTTTTCTGGCGACGTGATCAAGTAGCGTATAAACCAGTCGAATTGGTGTTAGAGGAACAAGAACAGTGGAATGATTTAGCAATCGATAGCTACGTCATCACGGTTGAAGAAGGGGCTATGCCATTTAGCCAGATTCAATTTACGATACATGTTGAAAGTGGCGCAATTGCTTCAGCCGAATGTGTGGACATCCTTTATGAAAAGGAATGCGATGTCCAAGATTACGCAATTGAAAATTACACAGTTGCTGGCCTATTTGTAAAAGCGGCAAATTTAGCGCGACGGCACGGCGGGTCAACAAAATTTAATGTCGTTTTTGATCCTGAGTATCATTATCCCCAGCGATTTAGCATCTATACTGAAGATTCACTCGACTCAGTTAACACGTGGACTATAAAATCATTTGAGGTAAGTGAATAAAAAAACTGGTGAAGATTGTTCTTCACCAGTTTTTCCTATTCCCCAAATCTATTGCTTGGGTTGATAGCCTTGATAATTCAATGTTTGCATTAGCAATTGACGACCACTTTCAGTTGCGGTTGCCGCTAACAATGCCTTAACTAAATCAGGGGCAATAAAGGCTTCAATCGCCGCCCATGATTGTTGCCAGGTGAGTCCCGCTTCCACTTTGAGATAGGGAATACCAATGGCGTAAAGGACAACCAAACCAGCTACCCCAGCAATCCAGCGCCAGATAGCTCGGTTCCAACCAATTTCGACCAACAAGCCTGTCACAAATGCCGCCGGAATAAAGCCAATGAGGAAACCACCCGTCGGGCCGGTCAGCGCGGCTGGACCTAAACCACGGGCATCCAAGGCGAAACCGCTTGCAATAAGCCCAACATAAGTTATTTGGCTGAGCGCACCATCGCGTGAGCCAAGAACCATACCTGCTAATAAAACAACGAGGGGTTGAAGGGTGAAAGGCACCGGTCCACCAATTTCAATGGTGACACGCGCCGCCAAAATGGTGAGCACCGTAAGCACTAAAACTGCCATCAGGCGATAAAGATTACTTAATTCGCGGGTTTGTTCGAAATTCCGCAACATAGAAAAGAGAACCCTTTCATATTTCTATGAATAAAAAACACATACTCCAGAACACGATTCAACACATTTGGTTGCGATATGTCAATTGAGTGTTCATGCTTTATCCCGACATTATTTATGTAAGCCTTTGGATAAATATGCAACATGCTGACAACTCAAGCGGGGTGACCGTTGAATACCTATTATTTTGAGCGTGAATATCCAATAGAATTAAGTTTTTTCTTACAAACAACGCAATATGGTAACTTGCTATATAATAATGAAGTAGAGGAGTAAACTTGCCCTTTTTCTTTGTTTTCGCCAAGGAAATCATGAAAGGTGCGGTCAAATCCGGCATCCTATATGCTGTTTTGCTCGCAAGATATTATGGAGAGTGTACCGCTATGAATATTAGTAATCATTTTAGTAAAAAATTTCTTGCTGTTTTTTTAGTTATGCTCACTGTCGGCTTGATGTTTAGTTTAAGTCAAGGTCAATCCCAACGTGCCACCGCCGAACCCCCTGCCCAAGATGATGATCTGGTGGCTCGTGGTGAGTATCTAGCCAATGTTGGCGCTTGTATATTCTGTCACACCCCATTTCAGGCAGACTATAATCCCGAAGCCAATCCCGAAATGGGCGAAGCTGAAATTCGCACACTAGCTTTGTTTGAGGTTAATGCCTTAGACCGTGATCAACTCTTTGCCGGGGGTCATCCCTTTGAGTTAGGACCGATTGGGTTTGCCCTTAGTCGCAATATTACGTCTGATCCTGATGCGGGCATTGGTGAGTGGTCCGATGAAGAGCTAAAACTTGCTTTGCAAACAGGTGTCCGACCTGACGGATCAATTATTTACCCGCTTATGCCGCGTTACAATCAAATGTCTGATGCTGACTTAGACGCCTTGATTGCCTATTTGCGCACTGTGGCACCGATCAGCAACGAAATTCCGCCTATATCTGAAACGGTCGCGTCGCCGGAAGTCTTAGCGGCCCTGCAACCGTCGCCGTTATTGGAAAATCCAGAAACGTCACCGGATAACAGTGACCCCGTTGTTTTAGGTGAATATCTGGTCAACAATGTGGTTATCTGTAGTCACTGCCATACACCCGTTGATCAAGAAACTGGCGCGCCCATCATGGATCAATATTTAGGGGGTGGCCAACCCTTCGAAGGTCCATTTGGCATTATTTATGCCGCGAATATTACCCCGCATGAAACAGGGATTGGTGATTGGGAACGTGAAGATATTACGCGTGTCCTGACGCAAGGCGTGCGCCCCGATGGGCGTCGTTTAGCACTCATGCCTTGGCAACTGTATGCGCAACTTAACCCCGATGATTTGGGTGCCATCATTAGTTATCTCCAAGACGGCGTACCGGGTGTTGATAATGCGGTCCCAGCCACAGCCTTAGCTGAACCGTATGTTGAATATGTTGAAGGCTTTAGCCCAACTGACGATTCCGCAAGTGCCGATAGCGATAGTGATGACGATGATGATAGTTCCAATCTCGGCGTTGCGCTTTTGGGTGGTGTCTTAGTCCTTGTACTTGGCGCAGGTTTCCTTGTTTGGAAGCGACGCTCAGCGCAGGATGCCGCGTAGGTAAGTTTGTTCCGTACAATGTAGCCATAGAGATGTAAATTAATCATAGAAAGCGGACGACAGTACACCATGCCGTCCGCTTTGGTGTAAATTTAGAAAGCAGTATATATTTAGATTATGGGGAATGATTTATTCAGTGTAGGATTGGGACACCGGGTTAGATTAAGGATTTGCAAAATTGGGCGAAATGGTAAAGCAGAAACGTAAACGTAATAGTAAATTCAGGCTAAGTATTCGCTGGAAAATTGCGCTACCTTTTATTCTCATTGGCGTGATTGTGGTTATTATCTTTTTACCTATTATGAATAGTGTCGTTTCGCGACGCATTCAGACTGAAGCAGATAATCGCTTACAAGAAGTCGGTGATTCGGTTGCCGTCCTCATTAATCAAGCCGAAAATCAAGCCATCTTAAGCGCAGGCTTTGTCGCAACTTCGTCAGATGTATTGCAAGCAGGGAGCGATTCAACTGCGCTCAGTCAAGTTTTGCCGCCCCGACGTGAAGAATTGGGTTTGCAAGAACTCAGTTTTTACGGTGCAGATTATAGTCGCGGTGATGGCGCTAAATATTATGGTGGCCCACCGATTGCCCGACCTTTTCAATCTAGCTCCGAAGCATCCAAAATTCGCGAAGACCTGATTATTGCGATGCTCGAAACGGGTCAACCCACGAGCGATATCGCCATTGTGCCGCAATCCTCGGAAATCATTGGGGTTGCTCCGGTCATGTCATCAACGGGTGAACTGCAAGGTATTATTGTGGCTGTCTATTTACTTGACAATGAATTCGTTCATGAAATCAGCGATGTGTTGAATGCCGATATTGCCTTAGTGAATGCCAATCGGGTGATCGCTTCAAATCTGGATGACCCCAAAATTTATGAAGGGTATATTCGCGATGATTTTCTCAAAGATTTAGACGAATTTAACGCCCAGAATATTGAAATGCATGGCGACAAGCGCTTGCTTGCCCAACCACTGATTATTGATGGGGAAGATCGTGGCATTATCATGGTTGCGCAACCTATCGAGAGCTTGACCAATATCCAGCGTGATATTCGCAATGTTATCGGGTCATTTTCCGCGTTAATTGTCGCTATCAGTATTATTTTCGCAGTCCTGTCATATATGAATTTTGCACGCCCCATCTCCCAATTAGCCGAGGCAACCCATCGTGTCAGTCAAGGGGATTTCAATGAACATATTGGATTAACGCTACCCGCATTTGTACCCGGTGATGAATTGATTGACCTAAGCGATAACTTCAATAGCATGACCGCCACGCTCAATGATTTATATACGGGCCTTGAACGTCGCGTAGCCGAACGTACGGAAGAACTGCAAACTGAGCGTAATAAATTGCAACAAGCTTCGATTGAATTAGCAGAAGCACGCGACGCGGCGCTTGAGGCGAATCGGGCCAAAAGTGCATTTATGGCCAATATGAGCCATGAATTGCGCACCCCGTTGAACGCTATTATTGGCTATTCAAACCTCGTCATTGCGGGAACATATGGTGAAATCAATGACAAGCAGACCGACCGTCTGACGCGGGTTATGGATAATGGTCAACATCTATTGGCGCTGATTAATGATGTGCTCGATCTCAGCAAAATTGAAGCCGGTAAGATGGAAGTTTATCTGGAAAGCTTTGATTTGGGTGAAATGCTCGATACCATCGTGCGCACTGGTCATACCTTAATGGAGAAAAATCAGAATAAACTTATCAGTGATATGGATCCAACCTTAGGTCAGATGTATTCGGATA
>JBNLCD010000472.1:0-4664 GCA_050303635.1 Anaerolineae bacterium | reverse complement strand
GCGGAAACCAGGACCTACTTCATAGACACGTTCAAAGACACCGACCATAATTTGCTTATAGAATTGCGGACTTTGGGCCAGATACGCTGTTTGACCGAAATGTTCAACGGCATAAACTTCAGCGCCGCTTTCCGTCGCGGAACCCACCATTTTGGGTGATTGAATTTCAGTGAAATCGAGTTCATGCAAGGTATGGCGGAATGCATACATAATCCCTGCCGACACTTTGAGAACAGCACGGCGTTCCGGATGACGGTGGCCAATCACGGCATGATCTAGGAAAATGGGCAATGAAGCTTTGACCCGATTTTTATTGAGTTCAAAGGGAGGAGATTCGGTTACGGCATCAAGCACCGTCACGGCAACTTGATGGAGTTCGTAACCACCGGGCGCAGGGGGTGCATTCACCACCGTACCCGTTAATTCGATAATACTCTCGACGGCAACATCCTCAAGCGGTTCTAAATCTGAGGGGCCTAAAACTGCTTGAGCTAAACCAGCTCGATCTCGTAAAACGAGAAAATTTACTTCGCCCATTGCTCTTAATTTGTGCAACCAACCCTGCAAGTGCACGGTCTGGCCTTCATATTGGGCAAGTTCGTTCGATAAAACACGTTGCATAAGACAACTACTCCTAAGATACACCAGTTCGGACTATAACCCTGCCCGCATTTTCTTGTTTGGTGGTTGGGTACCAGAAAACAAAAAAGTGACATGCGAACAGACGCGCCCCAATCCTGCCAAGGACGAGGGAACGCAACCCGTGGTGCCACCTTAGTTCGTCATCTGTCTCACAACAGATAACCTTTGCGCGTCGAGACGCTTACGCTATAACGGGCGTATCCCGTCCAAAGCTACTTTTCAGTGGATGAATTTTGCTTTGGCGCTCCGGTGTGTCCTTCAAAGGGATTTCACAATGACACTCTCAGCGACGGTCACTCTCTGAATGCGAAGCTTGCCCTTTTACTTTTCACCATCAACGCAGTGAATGTATTTGGTTTTTGATGTACAGAATAGGCTAGCAAAAAATGAGGTCGGTTGCAAGCAATTTGTGCATATCGTCTAGAAGAATTTGCCAACAAAAAAGAGCCTGTATTTACAAGCTCTTTGACATAATGAGGCACCAATCAGTGAAGTTAGGCACCGTTTTTATTTTCATCATAAATAGGTAATGAGAGCCAGACCGTTGTCCCTGAGCCATATTGACTTTCGATATCCGCATCGCCGCCATGAATTTCAAAAACACCTTTGGCAATGGTCATGCCCAGTCCAATCCCTTGTTGTTCATTGGTATCGCGTTCTGATTGTTCCATGACTTTCCAGACATGATCAATATCTTCAGGTTGAATGCCCATGCCGTGATCTTCAATTTCGATGATGCCCAAATTATCTTTTTCATAAATTCGAATCGTAACGGTGGAGCCTACTTTCGAATATTGGGCGGCATTTCGCAGAATTTCATAAACCCCACGGTACAAAATATTTTGAATGGCAAAAATGGGCGGATCCGATTGATAGTCTTTTTCAAAAACAATCTGTCTTTCGTCAGCATATTCTTGAATCTCTTCAAGGGCTTGTTGAGTAACAGCGCGGAGCGTAATAACTTGGCCAATATCATCCCAATGGGCGGCAAGATGTCCGGTCATGATTTCGCCTAATAATGAAGTTTGCGAAGCGACCCGGAACAAACGATTAGTCCCTGAATTCATCACGTCCATGATATCTGCTACACCGCTGACATCTACGCCCATCCATTCAAGCGATTCCCGTAATAAATCGAGACCACTCATCACGTAGGTGAGCGGGGTACGCAATTCATGGGATAAAACCTTGAGCAAAACATTACGGGTACGGGCAATTTGGCGTTCGGCCATATCTTGAATTTCGGCATGGCGTTGGATGCGGTTACGGATGGTCGAGAGTAAACTATCGAGGTTAAAGGGTTTAACAATATAGGCATCAACACCTTTATCCCAACCATAACGAATCTGGTCTTCTTCGCCGAGTGCTGTCAAGAAAATAAAGGGGATTCGATAGTATTTTTCATTCAGGCGCACGTTTTCTAAAAATTCATAACCGTCCATGATCGGCATCTTAATATCACTCACGACCAAATCAGGGATACGATTAAGGCTGTCCAACTTCGTGAAGGCCTCTTGGCCATTCATGGCTGTTTCAACCCAATAATCTTGGGTCTGGAGGATTTCAGCAAGGCTTTCCAAGATTTCAGGATTATCTTCAACCAATAAAATCATCTTTTTGTCGGACATCAAACATGCTCCCTGCTGACAATCATATTTTATACTGAATAATTTAACTCAAATTGCAGATTTACGAAACACAGGGGCGTTGTTTTCTCAAATGATTAAGACAAATAGGATGTTAAGGGGAGAGTCTTATCAATTTTATGACAATCATTTGTCTAAACCAGTTATTCTATGTTATCCAGCTGGCTTTTTTCAAAAGAATGCCGCTATCACAAGTTAAACCCATGCCCTCAAATAGGTTTAAAGCTAGGTTGCACGAGGTGTGGTTGTAATTCTGCTCTGAAAAATTAACAATATTTGTACTTAATTATAATTAAGTATATACAATAACACTAGTTAAAATAAATTTGTGCCCTTAAGGTATACTGAAGATACTACACATAATCTGAGTTTTGGATGATGATAAACTAGCTATGGATCAAGTTGCAATTACCGCGAAGCATCACACATTTGCGCAATGCGTTGAACTCGCTCACAAATACGAAGTGGGGATTGAAGTGCAAAGTTTTGCGTTTCCTCCGTTGGTTGATGATGATGAATGGGGCGAGAATATTGCACTTTATCATCAATTGCTTGCTGATTTTCCATACCCACTCTCTTTACATGGCGCGTTTATGGATATGGCACCGGGTAGTCCCGACAAGGCATTTACGCGGATTACCAAAAACAGGTCTATCCAATCTCTCCATCTAGCCCGTGAACTCAATGCTGATACCGTTGTTTTTCATGCCAATTTTTTGGCAATGATTCGTGATGACGAATATCGGAGTGGTTGGACCAAGCGTACGATTGATTTCTTCGGACCGATTGCCGAATATGCAGAGAATTTGGACATTAAGATTGCGCTCGAAAATATGTGGGAATTTGATCCCGCTATTTTGCGTGCCGTCTTAGAAGGCGTCAATTCACCCGCACTGAATGCTTGTCTCGACGTTGGCCATGCGCATTTATTCTCAAGCATCCCATTCAAAGATTGGTTAGATGAATTGGGTGAGTGGATTCATTACGTCCATATGAACAATAATTACGGTGATTTGGATACCCATCTGGGCTTAGATGATGGTATTTTGGATTATCCAGTGATTTTGTCTCAGTTACGGGGATTAAATCAACCTTTGCGCATGGTGCTTGAAATAGAGGATTTGAACGATATTGAACGTTCCCTGCAATTAAACTGGTTAGCCCTTGAGAAGAAATAGCGTCGTCGTAAATTATCAATTTGCAGATATAAATAACACCCCCGTGTAACTGAGTTGCACGGGGGTGTTTCTAATTTACGGTTCTAAGCGATTGAGATCATCTTATGGATAGAAGACGGTCCGGATCGCATCGAGAATTTGGAGCGTAGCCAAATTACGACGGTTATAGCCAGCAACTAATGCCGGATCAGTCAAATCGCCTGCATTGGCCCCACCCACTGCATAAACACCAGAAGAAGCAGGTGTCATGGTGTTGTAGAGGTTCCACAACGGGACGTTTGAATTCGAGGCAACAGTTACGATGACTTCGTTGTATTGAGCCAAAGTTCCAGCATCAACCGTACCATCGTTCGGCAAGGTTGCCAGAACTGGAATAGTACCATTGCTTGTGGCCGTGGTAACAACCAATTGGAGATTATTTTGGAAATCACCCAATGGTGTGGCTGTGGCATTGGTCGGCGTGAAGCTGACGATCAAAACTGCAGGGCGAGTTAAGGTCAGTTCACAAGCTAAGGGCGTTGCGCCAGCACAATCAGGGCCCGATTTGCCTACATTGAACAAATCAGTAATGAGCCAACCATTGCCCGCCGCCGCGCTTTGAACATTCCAACTAAGGGCGGGGTCAACCGTTGTATCGTGAGCAATTGCGCTGTAATGGTCAATAGTTGCTTGTAAGCCACCATAATTACCAAGATTGTATGGTGTTCCATCCCCAAACGCATTCAGATAATTCGTGCTATTGATGCCATCATCACCCGCAATGGAGAAGACCGTGTTACGGTTGCCATTGGTGACCCCGGTTTGATAAATCGGGTTCAAGGTGTTGAAATCAATCGTAGGAATTTCAGGATAGACGGTCACGTCAAATGTCGGAGCTGGATCACTATCGGTCACGGCAAAGCTAGTTGAAGCCGTTTCACCCAATGGATCCGTCACAGTCACAGTCACATTTTCAGTACCAGCGGCCACACCCGTCACTTGAACAGTGGACGGAGCCACGTAGACGGCGGTCACAAAGCCCATGCCATCTGTCGTTGCCACAACCGTCAACGCATCGCCATCGATATCGCTGTAGACAATCGGAACATTGATGCTCGCGCCTGTTTCAACGGCTTGGGCACCAATTGGATCAATCGTCGGCGGATTATTGGTCGGAGCGGGGTCGCTATCGGTCACAGCAAAGCTGGTCGAAGCCGTT
>JBNLCD010000471.1:0-4665 GCA_050303635.1 Anaerolineae bacterium | reverse complement strand
TCATGGAAGTTGCCCACGATTTAAAGCGTAAACGTGCCTTGGGTGAACCCCATGCTTATTTGCGCGATAAAGCGCTGGCCATGCTTTTCTTCTTCACCAGCACCCGCACTCGTGGAAGCTTTGAAGCAGGGATGGCTCAACTTGGTGGGCATGGTGCCTTTATTGACCATAGCACTACTCAAATTTCTCACGGCGATACAGCCAAGGAAATTGGCGAAATTTTTGGCCGTTATTTTGATGGAATTGCTATCCGTCAATGTGACTGGGATTTTGGCAATCAATATATTCGTGACGTTGCCGCCGCCAGTCGTGTGCCTGTCTTGAACATGCAATGCGATGTTTATCACCCGTTCCAAATTTTGGCAGATTTGATGACCATCCAAGAATATTTTGGGCGCGAAGGTTTGAAGGGCAAGACCATCAACGTGAGTTGGGCTTATGCTTCTAGCTACCAAAAACCGATTAGTGTTCCCCAAAGTTTAATCTTACTCATGACGCGCTACGGCATGAATGTGCGCTTGACTCATCCGCCCGAATATAAGTTGATGCCCGATATTGTTGACCAAGCCAAAGATAATGCCAAAAAGCATGGCGGTAGCTTTGAAATGCTCGACGATTTCGATGCTGGCTTCAAGGATGCGGACGTGGTGTATCCCAAGAGTTGGGGCGCTTTATTAACCACCAATGATGACGAAGAAAGTGCCGCCATTGGTCGTCAATATACAGACTGGATTACCGACGAAAAACGTATGGCAATGGCTAAAGATCATGCCATTTACATGCACTGCTTGCCCGCTGACCGCAACATCGAAGTTACCGATGGCGTCATTGATGGCCCGCAAAGTATTGTCTATCAAGAAGCTGAAAACCGTCTCCATGCGCAAAAAGCCGTCATGGCTTTAACCATGCGCTAAAATTTTTCTGCGATATCAAATCAAGTGGCGGGGTTTTTAAGACCCCGCTATGCTTAATAAGACGGATATTTATTAAGCAGATTGTGTTAAAAGTATGACCCCATCGCAGATTACACCTACTACACACGTAACAAAACTTACACCCCGCCGTTTTATCGGCCAATTTTTTGTTTATCCGCTCTGGTTATTTACGGAAGTGGCAAGTTGGATTATTCGTCCACCGAAAATTACGCCGGTGGAAAATGCGCGACGGAGTTATGAAACTCTCCTCGACCCCTATTTTGCCGCCACTCATGTTTGGGAAGATTACACCGAAGGTTATTATGTCAACGGGGATGAGACTTATTTAGAAGCCCAAACCAAGCAATTTGACTATATCTTAGACCAAACAGGGTGTGGTCCGGGTTTACGGGTTTTTGATATGGGCTGTGGCAATGGCCGCTTATTGGAACATGCCCAAGAAAGGGGAGCCAAACCCAACGGTCTAACCGTCTCGCGCTCCCAAGCGCAGGAATGTCAAGCCAAGGGCTTAAATGTGATTGCTTGTCGCTTTGATGAAATCAAAGAAAAATTTGAACCCAACCAGTTTGATATTGTGATTATCAATGGGTCGTCCGAGCATTTTGTAACAGAAGATTATGTGCTGGATGGGCGGCATCTGGAGATCCGGTCATCCATTGTTGATTATGCAAAATATTTACTTAAACCGGATGGTAAATTATTTATCACGTGCATTCATCTACGTTTCCCGACCGATATCCACGAAGCCATGCGCCATCCCTTACGCCATCGCATCGGGTCCTATTATTTTTATGTTTCCGTGCTCGTCCACATGTATTCAGGTTGGTATCCGACTGACCAAGAATATATTGCAGCGGCTGAAAAATTAGGGTTCACAACATTACTAGAAGAAGAACGCACCTATCATTACTATCTCACATCTCTGCACTGGGATCAACGCTTTATAGAATTTAGACGACGAAATATATGGTTTTCTCTGAAATTTCTTGTATCATTTTTCCTCAAAGATCCGCGCTACTTTTTGATAACGGTTTTATATGCAGGTTATGGCGTGTGGACTTGGCAATTTAGGGATGCCGAAGCACGCGGTGATGGTCGCCCTAGCCCGATGATCCATAAATGGCTGATGTTTGATGCGCCATCAGATTCGAATGACAACTAACTGAAAGATAATCCATGCCCTTTACGGATGAAGAACGTCTCGCGCACGCCCAAAAATATTTAAAAGAAATCACCCCCATCGCCTTACGGGACCGTAATTGGACCCTGTATCGGGATGCGCTCAAACAAATGCTAGGCATTGAACGTGAGATTGCCGAGAAAAACGGGGAACCTTATGCCATGCCCTTGGAGTTTCCCGTTAAATGGGACGTCGGGGCTCCTTTGCCTCATTTATTGCAAAGTGAATATCACACCTTTCTCATTTTCTATAGCGAAGACTCCGTTGCTAGCACGGCAAATCCTACCAGCAATTTAGGAATCGCCGTTGTGGAATTTGAGCGGTGTTTATCCGCTAAACTCGGTGCGCCAAATGATGAAGTTTTAGAAGGACATCCACTCCACGGCAAAGGTTTAGAAGCCTATACAGCGCAATTGGTGCAAAATTCGCCGTGGTTAGCCGAGCTTCAACAAATCAACAGTGTTCATCATTTTTATAATCCTGACACATGGCAAAACTACCACCATTATGTTTTGTGGTTTCACGATACCAGCTTTGAATGCATTGCGGAATCATTCACGGTAGAATTGCATAATGATTCGCTCGCAAGTGTAATCCGTCAGACCTGTGAGCGGTTGCTAGAAAATTAATATTGTTTCCGGCTCAAATGCCCATTACACTCAAAGCATTTGAACAGCTTTGCTAAATCCTTAATTAAAATGACGCGAGTTTTGGTTTAGTCTTGAGGACAGAAGTGGATGATTGCTGAATTGCTCCTAAGGCAATGGGCTAAAGCCACCTTATTAAAGTTTGGCACGGTATTCTCTAACAAAGGTCTTCAGGCCCTTGTTTAGCCAAAACTCACGTTAAAATACAATTTTATTTTGATCATTTGCTCTGTATGAAGGAGAAACCCCCATTATGCCTGAAAAGACAGCGGTTATTGCAATCGGTGGCAATTCGCTTATTCCCGGCAAAGACCAGCGTGAAGTGAAATATCAATGGGAAGCGGTGCGCGAAACCAGTACGCATATTGCCCAATTAATTGCAGATGGCTGGAATGTTGTCATTACGCATGGCAACGGTCCCCAAGTTGGTTTTATTATGCGTCGCAACGAATTAGCCGCGCATGAAGTTCACACCACACCGCTCGATGTTATTGTGGCAGATACCCAAGGCAGTATTGGCTATATGTTGCAACAATCATTGAATAATTCATTGCGGGTGCTTGGCATTAATCGTAAAGTACTCACGTTGGCAACTCAAGTGGTGGTCGATACCGAAGATCCGGCATTCCAAAACCCCAGCAAACCCATTGGCGCGTTTATGGATGAAGCCAAAGCCCGCGAATTCGAAGCTGAAGGCTGGAATGTAGTTGAAGATGCTGGCCGGGGTTGGCGTCGGGTAGTCGCGTCACCCGAACCGAAAGAGATTATCGAACTCATTGCCGTGCGCTCACTCGTGCGGATGGGGTATATTGTGGTGACCTGTGGGGGTGGCGGCATTCCTGTTGTCCGTAATCAAAATGGTGAATTACGCGGTACAGCGGCTGTGATTGATAAAGATCGGGCCTCAAGCCTATTAGCGCAACAAATTGGGGCCGATTTATTCATCATCTCAACCGCTGTTGAGCATGTTGCCTTGAATTTCAATACCCCACAACAACGCGATTTACGTCAAATTAATTTGGCTGAAGCGCAACAATATTTGGAAGAAGGTCATTTTGCCGCAGGCAGTATGGGACCTAAGATTGAAGCCGTGGTGCAATTCCTGAAAAATGGTGGCCCGCAGGCCCTCATTACCAATCCTGAGAATTTAGCGCGGGCGCTTAAAGGAGAAACTGGTACGTGGATAACCCCCGTTTAAGCTTAATTGAACGTTTGCCGCACGTTGCTCATTATCGATGTGTTGTTTGTGGGGCAACGTATCATCTTGATGAAATCAGTTATACCTGTCCGGTGTGTGGTGATGTTGGAACATTAGATGTCATCTATCAGGGCAATGAACATTTTTACACGCCAGATGAACGTCCAATTAATTTTTGGCAACAACGTGATATTTTGCCACTGGCCCAAGAAGCACCGGAAGCCATTCAGAATCTCGGCAATACCCCGCTTCTGCAAGGTGCTTTTCTGCAAGATTTAGCCCGCAAGGTTGGCGTGGCTGAAATTAGCATTAAAAATGATGGCCTGAATCTGACGGGATCATTTAAAGATCGGGCTAGCGCCATGGTTGTGGCCCACGCGCTCCACAATTTAAAAGTACCGACGATTGCCACGGCCAGCACGGGCAATGCGGCGGCGGCTTTGGCGGGAATTTGTGCGGCAGTGGATGGCGTGGAAGCGGTCATTTTTGTGCCAGCCAGCGCCCCATCTGCTAAGATCGCTCAAATTATTGTCTTCGGGGCCAAAGTCATTCTCGTCGATGGCCCTTACGACACCGCCTTTGATTTGTGCGGGGAAGCCTGTGAAGAATTTGGTTGGTACAATCGCAGTACAGGCATTAATCCGATTACGACTGAAGGCAAAAAGACCGTTGCCCATGAAATTGTCGCCCAAACCAATGGCAATT
>JBNLCD010000470.1:0-4668 GCA_050303635.1 Anaerolineae bacterium | reverse complement strand
ATTTACGATAAACTGGATCTTTGGATACATAAGATAACGTGTCATGCATCCAGCCCATATTCCATTTGAAGGTAAACCCTAGTCCCCCTAAATAAGTTGGCCGTGAAACCAAGGGCCATGCCGTTGATTCTTCCGCAATTGTGATGGCACCGGGGAATTTTTCATGAATAACAGCATTGGCTTCTTGCAAAAAGCTCACCGCGTCCAGATTTTCCGTGCCGCCATGTTCATTCGGAATCCATTCCCCTTCTTCGCGCGAAAAATTGAGATAAACCATTGAGGAAACGGCATCCACGCGCAACCCATCTATATGATATTTATCGAGCCAAAATAGAGCGTTTGCAATGAGAAAATTACGAACTTCATTCCGGCCATAATTGAAAATATAGGTACCCCAGTCAGGATGTTCCCCTTGGCGGGGGTCTTCGTGCGAATATAGATGTGTACCGTCAAAGAAACTCAGCGCATGACCATCTTTAGGAAAGTGCGCCGGCACCCAGTCGACGATGACGCCAATGCCATTTTGATGACATTGATCCACGAGATACATAAAATCTTGAGGTGAACCATAACGACTTGTGGGTGCATAATAACCGGTGACTTGATAGCCCCATGACCCATCGAAAGGATGTTCGGCCACTGGCATAAATTCAATATGCGTGTAGCCCATTTCTTTAACATAACTTACCAATTGATCGGCCAATTCACGATAAGTCAGCCAACGATTACTGCTTCCTCTTTTCCATGAACCCAAATGTACTTCATAAATAGACATTGGCTCATTTAGCGGCTGGGTATCCGCGCGATTGTCCATCCAATGCCCATCATCCCAATCATAAGTATCTAAATCAACAACAATTGACGCCGTATTGGGACGACGTTCAGCATAAAACCCATAGGGGTCAATTTTTTGCCCTTGATAGAGATGTAAATGCGATTTGAGATCATATTTATATTTATGGCCAACATGGACACCCGGAATGAATAGCTCCCAGACACCGGACTCGCCGTGTTGTTCCATTGGATGGATGCGGGCATCCCAATTATTAAAATCTCCCACCACACCCATGCGGCGTGCATTGGGAGCCCACACCACGAAATTAACACCAGCGACACCATCCCGTTCAACGGCATGGGCACCAAATTTTTCGTAAATCTCCCAATACCGACCTTCGGCGTGTAGATAGAGATCGAAATCCGTTAACCCTAACTCAAAACGGTAAGGATCATCGACGCGAATTTCTTTATCGGCACCATCAATTTCAAGAAAATAATAAGCGGTAATTTCAGATTTAGGCTCAAGGATGATTTCAAATAAACCCATTTCGCTGATTTGCGTCATTTCAATGGGTTCGGCATCAGGTGTTGTCTCATCGACAAAAGCCAAACTTTGAGCATTCGGTCGTAAGGCACGAACAACAATCTTGTCATTCTCAAGGGGATGAACACCTAAAATATTGAAAGGACTGCCATGATCACCATAACAAATGGCATTAATTTCATCAGAATGAAGTGTACTCATTGGGTTTTCTTTCTAAGAAAATATTTTAAAAATCTGGGGTCAAGTTTGATGCAAACCAATATCAGGGTCACTGGTTGCTTAGTTGTCCTAAATGTTGCACAAAAACTATAGTTCTGCAAGTTATTGGCGAGATTGATGTTGATATTTTTATGGATCGTGTCTTTTCTTCTCTTAGTTTTAAGCTGATGTTAAAAAATGGACACTAAAAATCATGTGGTTTCCTTTTAGACTTTGTAAAATCTTTGCAAAATTAGTGTAACCGAATGGTAGGCGCGCCTATAGTGAGGGACATATTCAGATTTACACATGGAGATGTATATGAAACTCAAATTTATGACAATTGCCTTGATTCTTATGATTGGGCTTGTACCAATGCTGAGTGTTCAAGCCCAAGGTGGCGGTAATTACAGCGGCAGTATTTCAAACAATGGCGGAGGTTTCGGTAGCCCAGGGATGAGCGGTGCCACCGCCAACACCACTTCAAGTCGCAGTAGTCAATCATTTAGTGGTCTCAATTATTCAACATCAAGTAGTAGTTTAGGTAATGGCGATACGTCTGGTGGAAGCCGATCCGGTGGCGGCAACTTCGGGAATGGCAGTCGTGGTGCAGGAGTCTCTTTCAGTTTTGGTAGCTCAACTGGTGAAAGTCCATTTAGTTCATTCTTTGGCGAGTCCGGCTCATTTAGTCAATTGCAAATCAGTCGCGAAGGATTAAGTTGGCAAGAATTTGGTGGTTTTGGGAGTCAAGCCAGTAGCGAGACATCGGTCCCGCTGGGCGCACCGGACAATATTTCACGTGATGATTGGCAACCGCCTAGTACTGATGAACTACCCATAACCAGTGCACCATCGATTTTGGAAGACAACCAAGACCTGATTAACGCCCATGCCCAAACATGGCAAGATGCTAGCCAACAAGCACAAGATAACGTGCAACAAACCTATGACCAATTCTGGTCAGATTATTATGAGGCAGTCGATTATGCCGCTGAAACGTACTACACCAGCGTCAGTTCATCCGTTGATTATGCCTACAATGCCTATATCTCAGCTGTAGATTACACCACGGCCCAAGTCGATTATTATATTGACTATGCGGCTGAATATGCCGAATGGTGCTATTACTATCCGTGGGAATGTTATAGCTATGTCTACGATGAGACGAGTAACACCTATATCAATATCGAGTATGTCAGCGATCAGCCCACCGCAACTGTTACACTTGAAGAATTCTTGGTCAATTGGTCAAGCATTCCGGTCGAACCCAATAGCTCCGCTGAAGCGTATTCGGCTTTGGTTGTCTTCGCCAATGATCAACTGGGGATTACCGTACAGCCTTTATATGCAGGCAATGCCACCACTCAAATTCAATCTTCATTACAATATTTGCCACCTGAAGCCGAAGCTTATGCCGCATTGCTCAGTTCAATGGATGGCGCTTATTGGGGAATTTTTAACGGTGGAGTTGGCGTTGTGGGTAGTTTTGATTGTGCGACGGGTTGCTCAGTTGAAACCATTCCCGCTGAATTCTCGGATGCCTCCGGCGGTGTGTATATGCTCAATGTCTCCGCGCCGATGGTGGAAAATGATGCCGCCGCCCTTGATCTGATAACCAGTGTTTATCCCAAGTTCAATGGGCTGGAATTTGCGACGATTGCCGATGTGGAATCCGGCTATGCGTATATGGCCACTGCGTTTGGGGTTGGCGTGGATGCGAATGGCCAAAGCGTGACGGTGCCCAAATTGATTGTATCAGGTGTTACCCAAGTTGAAGGTGTAACCGTTGTCTATTCAATGGTTGCGGTTGGTCAAATGCATATTGATGCTTACTACAATTTGATGCACTAAATCGCAGTCTCGCTAATTTATAGCCAAGTTAGTGGGTGAATTTTACAGTTCATCCACTTTTTCATTTGTCGGACATATTGTCTCCCCTACTATTCTTCTACCGATGTCATTCTCGACGATAATCTAACCTGCAAATGAATGATTTCAACGGTATAATAGAACATATGTTACGTCGTCAAAACTTAATTTTTTGCAAGCCATTTCATGCTAAGGTCAAATTTTCATGAGTGATGCACCTCCGCCGCTAGATGCGAATAACGAACCGACGCGTTCCGGGGATATGACACCGCCTATGGGGCAAGGTCAATCGCCGAACGAACTACCTCGCCGGGGTTATGATTCAAGTGGTCGCCGGATGAGCCCACCGCCTCCGCCACCACCGCAACCCCAGCAACAAACCCCACCGTTGGGGAATGTTCAGCCACCACAATCCCAGCCGCCAAGTTATGCGGCACCACCCCGCACAGGTGGACCACGTCCGCCGCGCCGTCGCAGTGCGCCGCAAACACGGGCTGAAAGTGGTATGTATTTGCCGTGGTGGTCATTGGTTATTTTGGTGGCAACCGTCGGCATCGGTGCCTGTGGTTTATTATTTGTTGTTGGACAATCAAGCTGGGCTGATGGGTTTATTAAAATTGGCGATCAAACACCCGCCATTATTATTGTCACGCAAGAAAATTTCAGTTCGAACAACAATAATTTCACTACAAATTCCGATGCACCACCCGGTAGTGTACCAACGGCGATTCCAATTGCCCCAACTCAACCGCAAAACTTCGCCACACCCACCACGCGTCCACGGACAGCGTCAGGTTGCCCATTGGGCGTCTTGATTGCAGTATCCGGCACAGGTGAGGTTGGTTTAGCCGTGCGCACCGAACCCATTCAAGGTAACAATATTACGTACGTTGCCGCTGAAGGTGAACAATTCCGCATTATTGGTGGTCCAGAGACAAGCATCGCCTCCGATGGGAGCGAAATTGAATGGTGTCATTTGCAGGGCGCACTCGCCACCAGCGTGGATGGTTGGGGATCGATCGATTTCTTGACCGTCATTGATGAATAAATCCTTATATAAAAATATCAGCGTAAGGCTACGGCATACCGTAGCCTTGCTTGTCAAAATAAATTATTCCAGAAATCAAATTTAGTTGTTTAATTTTGTAATTCACCCACTGGCATTGAGGTTTAATTATGGCTCAAAATCCTGCCCAACGGGCGCAAGAACTCCGTGCAGAAATTCGCAATCATAATCACCGTTATTATGTACTCAATGATCCCCTCATTACCGATGCTGA
>JBNLCD010000469.1:0-4677 GCA_050303635.1 Anaerolineae bacterium | reverse complement strand
TTCTACTCGAAATCAGTGGCCAAGAACAAAGCTATCCCATTATCGGCATTACGGATTATTCCTTCGATGCCCTGTATATGAACTGGCAAGAGCTAGCAAGTTTAGCTGGCTATATTGATATCTCAGGCAATCCGGTGCCAGGAACATATTATTTGGTGATGCACGATGAAGACGCGACCGTTGCCGAAGTTGACACGGTGATCAATGATCTTGAAAAATTGCTCATCAACCATGATATTTCAGCGACGTATGTTAATCAACCGAAAGCCGCTGAAACCATGTCCGAAGAAGTGGGTATTTTGGGCCAAATGTTTAGCCTGATGTCAATTGTTATGGCGACCGTTGGCGTAGTCGGTTTGATGGCTACCTTAACAATGGCGGTCTTTGAGCGCCAAAAGGAAATTGGGGTGATGCGCTCGATTGGTGCGCCATCGCGCTCAATTTTGGGTCAGTTCATGCTGGAAGGGATTCTCATTAGCTTGATTGCATGGCTTATTGCTATTCCATTGAGCTTTGCGCTGGGTATCGGTTTACTCAGTGTCCTACCCTTTGATTTTGTGGAATTCAATTATCCCCCCGAACTGATTATCTATGGATTGGTGAGCATTGTCATCATTGCAGGGTTGGCCAGTTTGTGGCCATCACTGAACGCGTCACGCAAAACGGTGTCAGATATCTTGCGCTACGAGTAACCCAATCTGACATAAATTCAAAGAGCGCCACCTGAAAGTTTGGTGACGCTCTTTTAGTTGATAACAAATCAATTATTCTAAGAATTCGCCATACACGGCAATATTGACGACACCTGTATTGCCGCCGGTTGTGTCGATCAAATCAAAACGCAGAGTTTGGGCTTCAATCTCAACATCAAATTCATAGGCTTGATCAGTATCCGGCACTTCAAATGGACCATAGACTATGCCATCTTCGGTTGTCACCGCAAAAGCCAATGTAATCGACGTACCATCACTCATCGCCCGTGACCAGAATTCAACGCTGTGAATGCTGGCTTTTTGGGCGAGTTCAACTTCAATCCAAGCTTCATCGCCATCGCCACTGGTCGCCCATTGCGTATTCGGATTGTCATCAAAGGCACTGCCTGCGCCCCAACGCTCAGCAAGACCCGCATCGCCAAAAGCGCTACTATAATTACTAATCGTTGCGCCTAACTCCGGTGAAGCTAAATTGGTGACTTCAACTGCTTCTAATTCCGGCGTGGTAAAACTCATCGTTTCCGAAACATAAATCACGCCATCCACATCAACCCCTTGCACGCGAAAATAATAGGTTGTATTCGGTTCGAGGCCGCTTAATAGAGGGTTATGATCGGCATGAGTGCCGCCCGCCATATCTTGATCAAGCGATAAGCTCCCAAATGCTTCCGTGGTGCCATAAACAATGGTGCAAGCGACGGAAACATTCGTGTGGATAGGCAAACTCGCGGTGCCATCATTCGCAAAATTGGTCACTTCCAAATCTGTATCTAAAATTTCATCAATTGAGCGAAAGGTGATTTCATCTAAGATGGCATTTAGGTCATCATCCGCGCCATCTTGGGCGGACACTAAATTTGCCGATGGGGAAGTACTTAGTTGCCAGATACTAACGAAGCTCAGCAATAATATTGCAATGGGGAAGGTAGATTTCAAAAACTTCATTTACGACTCCTCTCACTGGTCTAGTTCATGACATAGAACTCGATAGTGAATAAAGTCTTACTCGTCAGGGGATTTGTAAAACATTAAATTTTAATAGAAAAAAGGTCTTCCAAGCTTTTGTAAAAGCTTGACCAAAACTTTTACAAAGGGCTTTATCTCAATCCATTTAAAGTTTTTTGGTTTTACCTTTTTTGCAAAAAAGGTAAAGAATCGTTTCCCAAAAATTTCCAGCATCTTAGTTTAGCCAATGGGTTCAGGCTTGGCGGCATAAATCGGTTGGCACCAATTCTTATACTTATCGACCTTGCCACGTACCACATTGAAGTAGAGATCCCGTACTTCGCTTACAATGGGACCCATCTTGCCATTGCCAACCTTGCGGCGGTCAACTTCCGTAATGGCGGCAACTTGGACACCGGTTCCACAGAAGAATGCTTCACTGGCAATATAGAATTCAGTGCGGTCAATTGGACGTTCTTGCACTTCGAGGCCCAATTCTTCACGCAACAAATGAATAATCGTGCGACGGGTAATACCTTCGAGAATATCGGAATTCACAGGCGGCGTCACGGCGATACCATCCCGAATAATGAAGACGTTTTCAGCGCTACCTTCGGAAATATGGCCGCTTTCGTCCAGCACAAGCGCCTCGTCAAAGCCATTGAGCAAGGCTTCAGTTTTGATAAACGCACTGTTGATATATGCACCCGTAAATTTACCACGGGCGGGAATACTATTGTCATTAATCCGACGCCAACTCGCCACGGCTACACGTGCACCTTCTTCAGCGTTCACATAACGCCCAAAGGGTACCGCAAACATGGAGAAGGTTCCCTCAATATTGTTGAGTTTTACCCCAATAAGATTTTCATTCTTATAAACCAAGGGACGCAAATAACAATCTTCACGATAGTTTTCGGCTTGTAAGAGGCTAATCAGGATATTAACCAAGTCGTTTTCATCGTACGGCAAATCAATCATCAACATTTTGGCTGAAGCCAGAACCCGCCGAAAATGGTCGTGCGGACGGAAGACATAGAGTTCTTCAGCTTCATCATTCCAATAACCACGAATACCCCCGAAGGCACCGGTGCCATAGTTCAGGGCGTGATTCATGATGCTAATTTTTGCATCTTCAATTGGAACAACTTTGCCATCAAAAAAAGCATATTGATTTTGAGCCACGTTAAAACTCCTTCAATTATTTTAGTGTTGTGGTTTGGAGCATCCTACATTGCTAAATGAGTTAAACTCTTAAACTTTGTTGATACACTCTATTATAGCGCACGCATGGTCGTTCGGCACCTGATGATTTCAGCGTTTTAGAATGCATATCCTCATTTTGACAATGGACTAACCGATGAACTGGCTATCCCCTAATTTAACGGGATACTAGACCAATTCTCAAGAGACAATCGTGCTCAGCTTGCTAGGTCAATCTTCTCTAGCAAGTTGTTGAACCTTATTGAGGTGATATCTCAAACTCAATCAGACGCAAACTATTTTCAGGAATTACGAGCGTTATCTTATTTTGATGAAGCGATAAAGATTCATCAAACAAGAGGTTAACATTATTTCCAGTATATTTCGTTGCATCCGCGTCAACTCCATAAAGTTGGACGGCAATTGGTATATGCAGATTTTCTATTTGGATATCAACTTTAACCGCGTGTCCGGCCTCAAAATTCCATACGACAATAGCTATGCGATTACCATTTTGCGTTGCAATTGCATTGACGTGATTATGATTGGTTTCAACAGCAAAATATTCACCAGATAAATGGCTTAGTAATTCAAAAGCATAGAATATCGGCTTTGGCGTACCATCTCGCCGCATTAATCCCCAAAAACCCTCAGCTTCTTGTGCTCCATCAATTGGCTCGAAAAAATAGGCGCGATCAAGAGGCGTTAACAATAACTCATTTACGATAGCGCCAACATAGGCTACTGTTGATCCATCATCATGCGCGGAAGACGTTCCACCATGCCAATTCCACTCTGTTAAGAATAATTCTGGGGGAGGTTTAATTTCATTTACCCAATCCCGATGATGATCTACACTTCGTGTATAGGCGTGTGGATTGGAATCATAAAGATGCCACGATACGAAATCTAAGGACAAATCGTTCGTTTCCACAAAATCAACCAATTCTGAAATCCAATTATGCTCATGTATACGGCTCATACTCCAATTGAACTCGCGCGAAGCGGTAGCTGGCCCACCAATCTTAATCGAGTCATCAGCTCGTTTGGCACCATTTACGCTCGCCTCGTAAAGTTTAAGATAATCAGGGAGTGACCCATTCCAAAATTGAGTGAGATTGGGCTCGTTCCAAACTTCCCAATACTGAATATGTAGACCTCGTTCGACATTAAAGTGATAAACAGTCTGAAAAACCAGTTCCTCCCAAACTGCATAATCATGAGGGGGACCATAAGTACCATTTAGACCTAATTCTGGGGGCATATAACTGAGCGTCATTAAGGGTTCGGCTCCTGTTGCTAGAATGGCATCAACAACACGATCTAAATTTTCCCAATCATAATAAATTTCACCATTCGGTTGTTTTTGGTAAACATCGTAGTAATCATAAATATGGTCAATCCGAATATAACGAGGCTGGAAATTTTCCATATTGGCAAGCGCAGTCTCAAAATAGCCCGTGATTGGCATTTGACTTTCACCGCCTTGACTAAAACCACGCTGTAAAAGTGGGAATGTGCCTTGTGATTGCGAGAAGTCAATCTCAATCTGTGCAGATTTTAGACTGGCTGGGGTTGGCCATGCTGTATAAACAATAATTCCAATAATGATAGGGAAGATTAGCCCGTATTGAACCCATTTATCATATCGCTGAAGGCGTTGATAAACATATTGACCTATCAAAATGAGAATATGCGATAGAGTAAGCCAAATTAGAATTAGAAACACAACTAAGATACTAATTTGAAATGATGAAAATTGTTGAATTTCATAACCTGTCGGAACATAACCCTGTAGGATAGAAATCGGGAGCAT
>JBNLCD010000468.1:4460-4691 GCA_050303635.1 Anaerolineae bacterium | reverse complement strand
TACCACTGCCATTCAAACGCACAGCATCGTTGAGGAATAATATGTCAGTTCAATCTACGGAGCTTATAAGCACGAACAAATTACAATCCATGTGGACCAGCCAACGTAAAACCTTATACGCCGATCTAATTGCGGGGGCGACAGGTGCGGTCGCTGGCGCGCCTCAGGCAATGGGATTTGCACTTATTGCTGGAATTAGTCCGGTTTATGGCCTCTATACAGCTATTGTCG
>JBNLCD010000468.1:0-4450 GCA_050303635.1 Anaerolineae bacterium | reverse complement strand
CGATTGGTCCCACCAATGCAGTTGCTCTCCTGGTGGGAAGCACGCTGATTCAATTTGATCAAGCCTCTCAAATCGAAAGATTATTCTTGCTGACCTTCCTAGTCGGTGCTTTTCAAGTTGCGTTTGGCTTTTTACAATTGGGGGATGTCACTCACTATTTTTCACGGGCCGTGATGACTGGTTTTATCACAGGAGCCGGGTTGTTGATTATTAGCGGGCAATTAGCACATATTACCGGTTATGAGTTACATAAATCAGGTGTCTTGCCCAAGTTCTGGGAATGGCTTACTCGATTAGGTGAAACAGATATCCAAACAATGATTGTCGGTGTGATGACAATGGCCATGATTGTCTTTGCGCATCATACGCGTTGGAAAAATATCGGTGGTCTCATTGCGCTAATTGTCTCGACCGTTTTTGTACTTGTTTTGAATTGGACGGGTGTCGAAGTTGTGAAGGATATTTCTGGCATTCCTTCCCAATTACCTAATCCCGTTTCCTTGAACTTCACGTATACCCAAGAATTACTTCCACCCGCCTTAGCGTTGGCAATTTTGGCCTTGGTCCAAAGTGCCGCGCTAACCCAATCTATCCCCGAACCCAAAGAACACGGCGCTAACGTCAATCGTGATTTTATTGGACAAGGTGTTTCTAATATTGCCGCTGGTTTTTTCCAAGGTATGCCAAGCGGTGGCTCTCTCTCACGGACCGCCGTGAATATAAGCTCCGGAGCCAAAACACCCATGGCCAATATTTTCGCGGGCGTCTTGATCGCACTAACGGTGGTTTTACTTGGGAGTGCTATTGAACAAATCACCTTGGCGGCACTGGCGGGCCACTTAGTTGTGGCGGCTTTCTCCTTGCTTAATATGGATGCTATCAAAACCGTGTGGCGGGTGAGTATGTCGGGGCGGCTTTCCATGTCCGTTACCTTTATCTCAACCTTGGTTCTGCCGCTCGAATATAGCATTTATATTGGCGTGATTTTGTCGCTGGCAATGTATATTCACACCTCCACTCAAAATCTAATGGTCGTGCGCTTGGTCCCGCTGGAAGATGGCCATTATCGCGAAGAAAACTTGCCAGCCAAATTACCAGATGATGAAACAGTCATCATTGGTGTCTACGGCAATCTTTATTTTGCGGCAGTCCGCCGTTTGGAACAACTTCTCCCATCGCCCAATGGTTCCCATAATCCCGTTGTCATCCTGCGTCTGCGCAATAATCAATATTTAGGCAGTACGGGATTACGTTTCCTCAAAAATTACGCTGAAAAACTGGATACGGTCGGCGGCACCTTATTGTTGGCTGGCGTCAGTCCCGAAGTAAAAGGTCAACTCGAACGGACGCATGGCCTCGAAGACTTAGGCCAAGATCACGTATTCTTCTCAAACCATATTGTTTTTTCTGCCACTGAACGGGCTTTGGCCTATGCTGAAAGTTTGGAACATGATGAATCCACGGCTTAATGAATTGCTCGAAAAATCCGCCGATTTACATAACCATTTGTGCCCCCGGCAAGTGCTGGGAGTACGCATGGGCATCTATGGTGCTGAGTTTTTAGGTTTACCCTATCCCCAAGAAAATAAGCGTCTATATGCTATCGTCGAAACCGATGGTTGTTTTGCCGATGGTGTCGCATCAGCCACGGGCTGTACCCTCGGCCATCGTACCATGCGACTCATGGATTATGGCAAAGTCGCCGCCAGTTTTATTGATACCAAAACCAATCAAGCCGTGCGTATTCGCCCCCGCTTAGATGTGCGTCAACAAGCCGAATTTTATACTGAAACCTGTCAAAGTCGCTGGCATACTCAGTTAGAAGCCTATCAAAAAATGCCCTTAGATGTTTTGCTGGAAGCCACCCCGATTGATTTAACCATTTCGATGCCGGATATTATTAGTCGTCCGGGCATTCGGGTGAATTGCACGACCTGTGGTGAAGAAATCATCAACGAGCGTGAAGTCATGCTCAACAATCATGTTTATTGCCAAGCTTGTGTGGGTCAAGGTTACTACAAGACCGAGCAAATAACTCTCGCGGCTGTGGGTAATTGACTAATCGACTGTATCCATAAACCGCGTAAACACTTGGTTACTCAATAAACGGGCGCGTTGGGTTAAAAATAAGTGTGTATCCGTCAAACGAAGCATATCATTTTGGCTAAGCCAAACAATCGTATCCTGAAATTTATCTTCAAGGCGCAGATTGTACCGCTTGGCAAATGCATCTAAATCAAGACCTTCTTGGAGCAAGCGTAGCCCCATAAATACAGTCTCGAATTGATCCGTCGCGGGATCAATTTCTTCGGCGCTAATCGTCGCTGGTGTTCTAGGAAATTCATAAGTGTCTTCTCGTGGATTTTGCAAGCGCTCAATATAATCTTCAGGCCGCATGGCGTTCACTGTCCGTGTCAAATTTGCATAACCATGTGCACCGGCCCCAATGCCCAGATACGGCAAATTTCGCCAATATTGCAAGTTATGCTCACAAAATTTACCCGGTTGTCCCCAATTGCTAATTTCGTATTGAATAAATCCTGCTTGATCAAGTTTATCACTGGCAAACTCATACATATCTGCCGCTAAATCACCATCCGGTTCGGGTAATTCACCATATTTCACTTGTTTGGTAAGTGGCGTCCCCGGTTCGAGTCCCAGCGCATAGAGCGATAGATGATTGGGTTCTAAATCGAGCACAGCTTGGACACTGCTTTGCCACATGGCTAGACTTTGTTGCGGATTTCCATAAATCAGATCAAGACTAAGATTATCAATGCCGGCTCGTCGTGCATCCCTAACAGCTTGTTTCACATCAGACCAATCGTGCCAGCGTCCAAACAAACTCAGCTCACTGGCTTGCGCCGATTGCGCTCCTAAACTTAAGCGGCTTAGTCCAAGTTGCTTCAACCCCCGCAAATAATCTTCGTCTACCGTGCCCGGATTGGCTTCCATAGATATCTCGATAGTATCAAGCACCGTAAAATGTTGATAAATGGCATTTAAAATAGTGACAATCTGCGCGACACTCAACAGACTCGGCGTGCCACCCCCGAAGTAAATGGTATGAACAGGCGTATCCTGCGCTCCATAGGCGATTTCCTGACAAACTGCTTGCACATAATCATCCATCAAATGTGCGCGGTCGGTAAATGTGTTAAAAGCGCAGTATGTACAGCGTTCTCGGCAAAATGGAATGTGAATATAGAGCGCTAAGTTAGAGTTCATTAACGTTTCGTTTTTACTGTCGTCTGCTTTTGACATTTGTCTCAATTCAACTTATAATTGTGTTAATTAGATTTAACCTAGTGGGGAGGACGCCAACTATGTCCAAAAAACCCAATACATTGTTTGATCAGTAATGAAAACACGGGCTGTTGCCGCGTGTTTTTTTGTTTTTAAGGTAGTATCGAACGAAATTTGAGTGTATTTTACAGAGTTTTTGATTCGTTTCGCATCCTCATTTTTTTATAGAGTAAAGGAGCTTTAACTCATGGATTATGCAATGATTGGCAAAATTGAAAAAGCCAAACGCTATGCTGAAGAACGTAGCCGTATTGAATTTCAAGGCTTTAAAGTTGTTTTTAACGGTGAAAACAGCACCCACACCGTAAATTATGACAACGGTCATTGGCAATGCACTTGTGGCTTTTTCCAATCACGCGATGTTTGCAGTCACACGATGGCTCTCGAACGTATCTTAGATCAAATGATTGCTTCACCCGCTACCGAGGGCGAATAATCCCTCCGGTCAATCCTTCCGTTGTAGCTAAGCCGCCATATGGAAATGTATGGCGGTTTTTTCATGCCTATCTTGAGCAAAACCTGCTAAGATACTCCCCAGGTATTTGAAAAATTAGTTGAGTAATAGAGGTAAAATGAATCAAGATACACTCGAAAACATGGAAGGTGTAAGTTTTAACAAGATTATGCTGGGGGCCATCGCCTTTTTAGTCATTGTGGGCATCATCATCACCCTAACCACCCTAGCGATCTATAACAAAAATCAGGATGCGATTGCTGAAAATGATGGTTATGGTTCAGAAGATAAACCTATTCCCGTGAATACCGTAATCAATATGGATGAATTTGATATCACCCTTCTCCAATATGCCCCTGACGGCGCTTCTCTCATTGCCGAAATGTCTGACGATAATCCCATTGCTGAAGATGACAGTATCTATATGTTAGTTGAAGTCGAAGCCGTCTGCAAAAAAACTAAATGTAGTGGTGGCGAGATCTCCATTAATTTGATTGATAGTGAAGATGAATTGTGGGTTCCTCTCGAAGAGATTGTTATCGACCCCAATTTAGCTGAATTTGAAGTCGCCAATGGGGAAACCATTCAAGGTTGGCTCGCTTTTCTCGTGCCGGTTGAAGCTGAAATTAAGTATGCAAAAGTCTGGAAAGCCGGTGGTCCTATTCTCTTTGCTGATTTACCCACCTCAGC
>JBNLCD010000467.1:0-4703 GCA_050303635.1 Anaerolineae bacterium | reverse complement strand
TTAATTGCGCATCTATGATATCCATGAAGTATTCGATGGGTACGGCACCATACGTAAAGCGTTCACCGGAAATGAAGAAACCAGGAGTTGCCCGAACGTCATAGAGTTGGCCGGCATCGAAATCGGCAATCACCAAATCAAGGCCCGTACCATCTGCACGGCAAGCATTGTAGCTCTCGGTATCAAGTTCAAGTGCTGTCCCGAAACCATCGAGCATGGCTTCATCGATACTGGGACGTTCTTCGCTAAGACGATTTTCCCAGATGAGGTCCGCAAATTCCCAATATTTACCCTGAATATTCGCGCACTTGGCCGCTACGGAAATATCTACGGAAGCTTGCCCGCCGATAATCGGATATTCACGATAAATAAAGCGGACATTGTCGCCATAATGCTCCAATAAAGGTTCTAAGGTGTCGCTGTGGAAACGCGCGCAATATGGGCAGAGATAGTCAGAAAATTCAACCAAGGTTATCGGGGCATTTTCTGGCCCACGGCTTGGATTGTGTTCATTATCGAAGGTTAATTCGGTCGGTACATCTGTGGGGAATGGGGTGGCTGTCGGTGTCAGAGCGATTATCGTAGCCTGTACCGCTTGCGCAACTTGGGTGCCGTTCATGGCATTGGCCACGGCGTCGGAATCGTCTAATTGGAGTGGCGTAGCGGTGGGCAACATGGAGCTCATCGTGCCGTCAACCGATAAAGCAACAACCGTGCCTTGACGATCCAAGGACGCCTGTTCAACGCCATCTGAACTAGATGCTGTATCATCTGTGCCGCCAAAGAAGATATAGCCCACCATAAGGCCCAGGGCAAAAAATACGGCGGCGGTCATTAATACTGGAGCGAGTGCACTCCCATTATTTTCTGGATGTAGAGGTTCTTCGATTTCGGTGGAGTAATCGTTTGCTTCTGTCACAATTTAGTCCTAATACTTTAACGATAGAAAAATGATGATAGTCATGACTTTTTGCTTAGTCAGACATATATGTTGGACGAACGCGTATTAGTGCGTCTTACGTGTTGCCCAGATTTTGTTAAGGCCGTCTATAGACAGCGTCATTAAATCCTCAAGGATAGTAAGCTGAGCATATGTTAAAGCCCAGTATGCTACCCATCTATACTTATATCAACCGGAAATATCACTCATGTATATTTCTAAGGATGGTAGCGCTTCAATTTCCGGCGGTAACTCACGCACGGCGGTATGGCTTAAATTTAGCCGTTTCAGATTAGTGAGATTGCTGAACTCCGGCGGTAACTCACTGATTCCCGTATACTGTAAATCTAGTTCCTGCAAGTTGGTCAGATTACCGATTTCCGGGGGTAGCTCACTGATGAGAGTTCCAAATAAATTCAGGTAGCGCAGGTTCGTGAGGTTACCGATTTCAGGCGGCAATTCGCTGATTTCAGTCCCAATCAAATTTAACTTTTGTAAGTTACTGAGATTGCCAATCTCCGTAGGGAGTTCCGTTAGTTCCGTAAGACCTAAATCGAGTTCTTGGAGGCTAACGAGATCGCCAATTTCCGGCGGCAACGCAGTGGCCCGGATATAACCTAAATCCAGTGTTTGCAAGTTGATCAAGTTACCGATTTCTGACGGGATTTCGCTCAGGTTCGTTTCAGACACATTCAAATATTGAAGATTAATCAGGTTGCCAATTTCCGGCGCTAAACTGCTCAACTTTGTTTCAGACATATCCAAATACTGTAGATCGGTGAGCATCCAGATTTCGGGCGGTAAGTCCTCGACGCCAGTTTGAGCTAAACCTAGCCCCAGTAAGTTGGGGAGGTTACCAATTTCAGAGGGTAACTCGTTCATCCTGATTTTGGACAAATCCAGATATTGCAGGTCGGTGAGTGTCCAGATTTCCGGCGGCAAGTCCCCCAGCCACTTTTCAGCTAAACCCAACACTTGCAGATGGGTGAGATTGCCAATTTCCGGGGGCAATTTTCTAATTCCAGAAGATGATAAATCCAGATAGAGCAGTTCCGTAAGCGTCCAGATTTCCGGCGGAAGTTCTTTAATCCCGCCCGACGCTAATTCCAACTTTGTCAGATTCAAATATTGTAGATTAGCAAGATTGCCAATTTCCGGCGGGAGATCCCTGAGTTTTGTTTCAGATAAATTCAGACCCAGCAAATTAGTCAGATTACCGATTTCAGGCGGCAACACGCTCACTTGTGTTTCAGATAAATCAAACCATTTCAGATGGGTGAGATTGCCAATTTCAGGGGGTAACTCACTGATTTTCGTGGTTGATAAGTCCAACTCTTCTACATATTGGAGTTCATCAATTTGTTGATCTAGATCGGCTTCGCGATCAATGGGTAGATTAAGCGGGAGATCTGAAACAGGGTCACGCCATTCTAGCAAACGCAACAACGCGTCTCGATCAAATTCATCTTGGGCTTCGCTAACATCAACTGGATAGATATTCATGGCCAGTAAACTAGCTATGATTGAACAGAAGAGTAGCTTTGCAACAAAATTAGCGATTGCCATCAATAAACCTTAAAAATGATATATGTTGGCATGCAAGTTAAACCAGTCCATCTAGTTTTTATATACTCACGCGACTTTTTGATGGGTGTGTTAGCAATGGTCAACACGATCAAAAAATGCTCACCTCATGATAACAAAAGGTGAGCATTTAGCATACGCTATTCAGGTTAATATTTAATGAGCTTTAATCTTCAACCAGTTCTTCTTCGCCGTCATCAGTTATTGGCATCCCAATTCCCAATTGTTGACGAATAAGCATTTCGAGTTCATAGCACAAATCGGGATTTTCTTGGAGATAAATCTTGGCATTTTCCCGACCTTGACCAATGACACCATCATTATAACGGAAGAAAGCCCCACGCTTTTCAATGATTTCGAACTCAACACCCAAATCAACTACGTCACCTTCCTTGCTGAAGCCTTCGTTATACATAATATCGAATTCAGCTTGTTGGAAGGGTGGCGCCACCTTGTTCTTGGTGACTTTTACGCGAGTACGGTTACCAACAATGTCTTGGCCCCGTTTAATGGCTTGGATGCGGCGAATATCAAGGCGCACACTAGCATAGAATTTCAAAGCACGTCCACCCGACGTTGTTTCAGGATTACCAAACATGACCCCAATCTTTTCGCGGAGTTGGTTGGTGAAAAGCATCATGGTATTGGTTTGCTTGATGGCCCCGGAAATTTTGCGCAAGGCTTGGCTCATCAAACGGGCTTGCAGACCAACATGGGCATCGCCCATCTCGCCTTCAATTTCAGCACGGGGTACCAGCGCGGCGACACTGTCTAGAACGACGACATCAATTGCGCCCGAGCGAACAAGGGCTTCAACAATTTCTAAAGCTTGTTCAGCCATATCTGGTTGGGAAATATAGAGATTGTCGATATCGACACCTAATTTTTCGGCATAGCTTGGATCAAGGGCATGTTCCATATCCACAAAAGCACAGACACCGCCCATTTTTTGAGCCTCAGCCACCACACTCAAACAGAGAGTCGTTTTACCGGAACTTTCGGGACCATAAATTTCAGTGATCCGACCCTTGGGTAAACCACCAATCCCTAAAGCCAAGTCCACCGCTAAGGAGCCGGTGGGGATAACATCAACATTCAGGATATTGTCGGCATCGCCGAGGCGCATCACCGCATTTTCGCCATAGCGTTTGGTGATGTCAGCCAACATTGCTTCAAGAGCTTTGGCGCGGGGGCCGCCGTCACTATTGTTATCTTTATCTGATTTTTTCTTTGCCATTGCGCGATTTTTCCTATTTTGATACTAGAACTAGTGTTCTAATCTTAGTGGTTTAAGCCAAAAAAGTCAACTTAAAACTGTGGGAAATAATGGATTTCTCCCGTTTGTTTAATTTTACAAAAATGAACCTGATTTGGCATATTTCAGTATATCACAGACGGCAGAATTTGTTATAGTTGTGGGGATAAGTAACTTGAGAGGATTATTGGAAGATGGATTATAAATTACAACCCGCCAGTAGTGTTCCCTTGGTGGATTTAGTTGAAGCCATTAACGCGGCCTATGCGGACTATTTTGTTCCACTCCAATTCACCGAACCGCACTTCAAAGTATTTATCGAACGCGAATCCTTAGACTTAGAAGCGAGTGTGGTGGCGTTGCTGGATGGCAAGATTGTGGGCTCCTGCATGTTAGGTCTGCGGGATGATACGGGTTGGATCGGAGGCATGGGCATTGTCCCAGCGTATCGCCATCAAGGTTTCGGACGCGTGATTTTGAACTATCTCATTGAGCAAGGCCGGAGTCGCAATCTCAGGCATCTCGATTTAGAAGTTATCACCCAAAACACGCCCGCCGTTAAACTCTATGAAACCGCTGGCTTTGAAAGAACCCGTACTCTGCTTATTTTTGATCGCCCTATTGAACTCGTTGTTCCGACCAAGGGTTATATGCTTCGCAAAGCAGAAATTGACACGGTTCTGCGCCGTTATGATGATTTTCACGACGATGAAAATCCGTGGCAACGGCACAAAGAAACGCTGGCGCAATATGCAGGATCTGTCACGGGGCGCGTTCTCGTGCCAGTCGATGAACCTTCAAATATTATCGGCTATGCTTTGGGCTGGTTTACGGATGAACGAGTCCAGTTTATGGACATGGCGTTCGATCCCAATTATTCAGCGCGTGAAGAAGCTATCACGGCGCTATTGAGCCATGCTTTAC
>JBNLCD010000466.1:0-4707 GCA_050303635.1 Anaerolineae bacterium | reverse complement strand
ATGATGATAATCAATATCTAACAGAGAATATAGCCAATCATTACCAAAGTCGAGCTCGCATCAAACTAGAACTGCGTGATTATGCCGGTAGTATAGAAGATTGTACACTAGCCTACGAATTAGCCCCGCATAGCTCAATATTATTCATGCGAGCATCAGCCTATTCTCAAAGTGGGTATTATGAAAAAGCTCTAGCGGATTTAAATGAACTCTTAGTTTCGTATAGCGACGATTTTCTGCCTTGGAAGATCTACCATAAACGAGGATTAGTATATTTCGAAATGAAAGACGCGACTAAGGCATTAGCAGATTTTAATGAAGTTGCCCGTTTGGAGAAATTTCCGCCTTATTCAACTCCTGAAGCATATATACGAACATTTCTGCCAGCATATTTTGATAAGATAGAAAAAGATGACTAAAACCAGATCCTCAAGACATTTCAAGTGGTGGCATGATTTTGTCAATTGGATTGGCACCAAAAATATTGTCATTAAACTCTATAAAAAATGGGGCCGTCCCATAGATAAACGTCTTCTAAAATGGTCGAAGGGTCGTTTTAGTTTAATGTTGGGGAAATCCGTTGGTGTGTTGCATACTATCGGCGCGAAATCGGGGTTGGCCCGTGAAACCTCTCTTCTTTATGTACTTGATAATGAACGAATTGTTCTCATTGCGTCAAATTTTGGAAGTCAAACGCATCCTGCGTGGTATCGTAATCTTGTGAAAAATCCGGCCGTGCAATTTACCTATCGGAGACGCAAACAGTCATTTATGGCACGAATAGCCGATGAAAAAGAACGCGAGACACTTTGGGAAAAATGTCTCGCGCATTATCGCGGTTTTGATAATTATCAAGAACGTGTTTCACAACGCCAAATTCCGCTGGTTGTGCTGGAACCTATTGACAAGGGCTAATGGAACAAAACATTGATAATTACTGTAATCAACGTAATCAAGATGCGGGTGTTGTTCTCCGTAAACACATCATAGCCAAATAGACCTGTGTCAATCTTTTCTTCTTCGGCGCTGGGCGGCGCAGAGGGATTAGTGGTATCCGCGCCACCATCATCATCCACGATGCCTGTATCCGCCGCACTGGCTTGGGGACTGGTGGCATAATCTTCGTCCACGGCATCTGTCGTATCCCCTTCATCATCAGCCGCATAACCGTCAGCACTATCATCATCAGCCGCTAGTGGCTCGCCGGTAGATTGTTGTTCAACAGGCTCATCTGTTGTTTTAATAACTGGATCAGAATTAGGTGGTCCGCCACCGGAACCACTGGCATTCTCACCCGGTGGGGATCCATTAGGATCAACATCATCACTCACGTCAGATTGAGCAGTATTATCATTTGGAACGGCATCATCTAGAGTCTCTGTGGTTTCAGTGGTTTCATCAGTCGCTGATCTATCTTCACCCTCGAAAAAGGTTGAAGTTGGTAGCGGTGTCTGTGTTGGGAAAGCACGGGCTGTTTCTAATGTGGGCGCAGGCGATGGTGCGGATGTCTGCTCGCCTGTATTGCCTAAATTAAAGGTTTCCGTTGGCAGAATTGCCACAGCCGTTTCATTGGCCGCACTTTCCACTGCTCCATCTGCCATATTCGTTTCAGTTGTATCTGTTAAGGCCAGTTGTGCAACGTCGGCCTGTTCACCTTTAGAACTTGTGCTTGCATCTTTACCACTGAATGGATTATTTACCAGTAAAAAGCCACTGACCAAAATCAGGGCCGCCGCAAGACCAACCAAACTGGATAACTGTGGTCGACTGAGTGATCCGATTTTTGTTATCCACGGTCGTTGCGTGCTAGATTTCCCATAGATAGCGGGATCTAGCCTAAAGTCACGCGGGGCTTTGAGTTGTGGCAAACTACGCGCTAGTTGAACGACTTCTTGCAAACTTTCCAATTCGGCAAGCAAGTCTGGTTCCGCTTCTAGGCGTTTTTCTAGTGTTTGATGTTCAGCCTCACTGAGTTCGCCATCCAGATAGGCGGACAGTAAGACTAAATCTTGATTCGACAAAGGTTGCATACCAGATTCCATGCGTTAAATACCTGCTCCAATATTTACCTTATATAAGGTAAATACACATTTTTCAGCTTCTTATTTATGTAGACGATATTGATCGGGTAAAAGTTCCTCTTTATTGCGTAAACAATCTCTTAAATTAGCGCGGGCTCGACTCAACCGCGATTTGACTGTTCCCAATGATATATTCGCAATCTCAGCAACTTCATCATAGCTATACTGTTCTACGTCCGTTAAAACAACCACAATTCGATGATGATCATTTAAGGCTTCAATACATGCTTCAATCATGGCTTGCAATTCATTGCGTTGCACAGCCGCTTCCGGATTATCCGTTTGACTCATGAATGAAACGCGGGCCTCATCAACTAAATCAAGGCCGTCGGTGTCATCTTGCATATCATCAAGTGACGCTGTTGGACGCCGTTTCTGGCGACGAAGTTCATCATAACAAGCATTGGTGACAATCCTCATCATCCATGCTTTAAAATTCCCACCCTGGAATTGCTCTAATTTTTGAAATGCTGAAATAAAAGCATTTTGTGTAATATCTGCGGCAGTTTCATCGCGCATAATGCGATAGGCGACGCTGTAGGCCAAGTCTTGATACGTTAAGACCAGCTCGTTAAAGGCTTGAACATCGCCTTCTTGCGCAGAATTAATTAGGGCGATTTCATTCATTAAATTTTGCCCCGATTCTCCCATTGACGACTTTCTATAAACTGCGTATACTTCTCCAAGCTTAACGCCGGAGTGGCGGAATTGGCAGACGCGCACGACTCAAACTCGTGTGGGGAAACCCGTGTGGGTTCGACTCCCACCTCCGGCACTACAAATAAACTCTCACTTGAAAAAGACCGCACTTGTCGGTCTTTTCTTTTTCTGCTACAAAGAATCCTGTGTTTATTTTGTTTTGCTCGGATGTCGCTCGCCATTATAACAGGTTAGGCGTAAATGCGTAATATTGTACCAGCCAGTTTATTCCCCATTCTTGCTATCACATTTATCATCAGTTTTCCTATAGGAATCGCTATTGGTGTTTATATTGGTTGGGTCCAAGCACCCGTCGAATACCGCAATAGTCAAATGTGTCAGCTTTCTGAACATCATCAGGAAAATTATACACTGATGGTGGCACGTGGCTATCGTCTCGACCGTGACTTAAATAAAGCAGTCCAACGCCTCCGGCCTTTACGAGTTGAAGGCCAACCGGTGTGCGACGATGGACGAACCTACCAAATTGATAATATCCCCGACTGGGTTCAAGTGGTCACTGAACGCTATATCAGCATCGGAGCCAATCAGGACGATATTTGCGATATGGTTAATTTAGCCGATGCCTTGAATCGCTCAACCGAATTAATGTTGAGTTCATGTCCCAATTTTGCTGAAGGGACAACCAATTAGATGAGTCAAATGCCACCCCAAACACCGCCATCCGAAGAAGATGAATTAATCTATTCCGTACCTTCAACACGTGATAAAGGTACGGGCGTTGTATTCCAACCGATTTTCATTATTGCGTTTGCCCTTTTAGGTATTGGGCTGGGTATTGCGGCGGGGCTATTCTACACATGGACGATTGACCCCGTCATTGAGAAAAATACCCGACCGGACCAACTTAACCAAGTTGCTAAGCAAAATTATGTGGTTGCCATTGCGCTCGACTATGGTGAAACGGGCGATATTCAACGTGCCTATAGTCTTTTGGCTGAAGTTGATCCGGACAAAGATGCTTTTCAAATTGCGGCAGATACGATGTGTGAACTCACCCGTGAAGGCCAAGTTCAATCCGCGGCGGATATCGTAGCCATGCGTCAACTCATTGCGGTTTTTCAAGGCCAATTGGGCGTTGAAGTGAAGTGCGATACTAGTATTTACGCGACGGCCCCGCCGCCGACAATTATTACGCCGACGCAAACATTCACGCCCTCCCCCACAGTTCAGCGTCCGGACACTAAAACGCCGACTGTCACTGTGGTTGGTGCTACTCCAACCGATTTGCCTTCACCAACACCTCGCAGTACACGGCGTGAGTTTGAACCCGTTTCCCATTCGCCATTTTGTGTTGCAGGTAAGAGTGGGGTTATTGAAATTAAAGTCCGTGATCGCAGTGGTATTCCCTTAGCTGGCATTGAAGCGGCTGTGACGTGGTCAACGGATCGCGGACAACAAGAAGAAACATTTTTCACCGGCTTAAAACCTGACATTGATGATGGCTATGCAGACTATCAAGGGGTTGATGGTGAGACTTATCAAGCTTTCTTGGTTGATCAAAGTAGCTTCTCAAACGAGCTTCCCGTTGAAATATGTGATGAATCAACTGGCACCCTAAGAGGTTGGGAAGTTGTCTTCCAGCCAGTTCGTAACAACTAACTTCGACATCAAAAAGCGATTGGAATTAGCTCCAATCGCTTTTCTTTTCGCTTAAATTTCCAGTTCCTAATCATCATTATTCGGCGGATAGCCTGTATTCGGTAAACCGGTGATGACATCTACTGTCGCTGTGGCCGTAGCAGTTTGGCCATTGCTACTAGATGTCACCGTGTTAGTTGCCAGACCGTCAACTGGTTCAGCAATAAGGGTTGTCACAATTTCAATTGTCGCGCTTTCATTGCCGTTGAGTGAAGCAATATTGACCGTAATATTTTGCCCACTAATTGCCACTGCACCATGGGTG
>JBNLCD010000465.1:0-4723 GCA_050303635.1 Anaerolineae bacterium | reverse complement strand
CGATTTTGTTCAGTGACATCAATGCCAAATGAAACAATGCCAATGATATGATTTTGTGCATAGATTTCATTGTTTTGCCAGATGATGTGACGTTCTTCGCCAGATTTTGTCAAAATCGAATTATCAAAATTTCTTGGTAATCCGCCGATACTTAATCGTTCAAATTCTTTAAACACTTTCACAAGCCCACGGGGGGGAATAAATAATTCAAACCAATTTTGGCCAATAACTTCGTCTGATGTATAACCCGTAATTGTTTCAGCCGCTCTATTAAAAATCGTGATCGCCCCATTCACATCCAGGCCAACAACAATGGTATTCGCGGTTTGTATCAAATTTTCAGCATAGGCTTGGGCTTCATGCAAGGCGGTCATATTTTGGCGTTGCTTTGTGACATCTCGAATAAAGGCAAACATACAATTATTGACTTTAAGATAGGTGGTATTTATTTCAACATCAATTACGCGCCCATTTTTGCAAAGATGTTTTGCTTCAAAGCGATCGCCACCATGCTTAACTGTTTTTTGAATATGTTCTTGAACTTGATCTTGGGATTCATTGACATCAATTTGGGCAATACTCATACCCACTAATTCATCTTCACTGTAACCACTCATCTGGCAATAAACATCATTAACTGCTAACACTTTTCCATCTAAGGAAATGAACCAAAGGCCATCCATAGAAGTTTCCGACAGTACTTTAAAAACTTCATTTCCCGGCCAATTGTTGTTAGGGCTAACGCTATTCAAGTTAGATGTTTTAGCTTTGTTTTCGTCGATGTTTTTTTTACTGGGATTAGAATTATTGGAGTAATTGCCCACAAGCATTTATCCTTACCAGATTTTTTGTTGTGTCCCATGTAAAAGTATAATATATCCTTTGAATATTAGTTAATGTCAAAAGTAATCTTAATACTACACAAAAGATAGTGGAGTTCTTTTTTAGGTTAACAAAAAGATAAAACCGTAACTCAAGTTGAGGCACGGTTTTATCTTTATTTCAGAATATTTTGTAACGTGAAGTTAAACGGCTTCCATCAAAGCATCATCTTCATTGTGGCGGAATTGGCTCATGTAGAGTTGATAGTATTCACCTTGATGTTCTAACAGCTCAGTATGGGTGCCCCGTTCAACAATTTCACCATCTTTGACCATTAAAACCATATCTGCATTCCGAATAGTGCTGAGGCGATGCGCAATCACTACACTCGTCCGTCCATCCATCAAATCATTTAAAGCCGATTGAATTAAACGTTCAGTCCGGGTATCAACGCTACTCGTGGCTTCATCTAAGATGAGGATACGCGGATTACTTAATGCCGCGCGGGCTATGGCCAGCAGTTGGCGTTGACCTTGACTAAGGCCCCGACCTCGTTCACCTAAAATCGTTTCATAACCGTCAGATAGTCCCTCGATAAATTCATGCGCACGGGCTAATTTAGCCGCTGAAATCACTTCCTCATCGGTGGCATCTAAGCGTCCATAGCGAATATTGTTCATAATCGTGTCTGACCACAAGAAGTTATCTTGCAAAACTACGCCCATTTGATGACGGAGGCTCGCTTGGGTAATGGTACGCACATCATGTCCATCGACGGTGACTTTTCCACCTGTAACATCGTAATAACGACCTATTAGGTTGATGATACTCGTTTTACCTGCTCCGGTTGGTCCCACAATGGCCACAGTTTGACCGGGCTCAATCACGAAATTGATGCCCTTCAAAACAGGTTCGGCTTGATTATAGGCAAAGTGCACATCTTCAAAAGCCACATAACCCTCAATGGATGGTAATGCTGTGGCATCTGGCGCATCAGCCAAATCAGGTGCTTCATCTAGCATGTTAAACATACGCTCGGCCCCAGCAACTGCGGCTTGAATTTGCGCCCACAATTGCCCGATAATGCGCACTGGCTCATAAAAACGTTGAACATAGACCAAAAATGCAATCATGAGCCCAACCGTCACTTGGTAACCCATCACTTCTGTTCCACGAATGGCCCAAATACTCCCCAAACCAATAATCAAAGCTTGAGAGATAACACTCAAAATATTGAGCACCGGTTGTAAGGCACTAATAATACCCACGGCCCGAATATTGGCATCGCGATTAGCGGCATTAACTTTGCGGAATTGCTCGACATTTTCCTCTTCACGGCTAAACGCTTGCGATTCACGTACGCCGGAAATGCGTTCTTGTAAGTCGGCGTTGACTTCACCCATTTCTAGCCGTGTCTTGCGGAAAGCTTGCCGCGCGGCACGTGCAAACAGAACCGTCACCAGAAGCATCAGCGGTACCACCGATGTTGAAATCAAAGCCAGTGGTGGATGCATAAAGAACATAAATCCTAAGCTTCCCACCAAGACAAGAACTTGACTCCCCACCCGCACCAATGAAAAATTCACGGCGGTGGCAATCTGGTCAGAGTCGTTGGTGAGACGGCTCATAATATCGCCGGCTGGATTCTGGTCATAATAGCGCAAACTCAGGTGATGAATTTGGTCAAACACATCATTCCGCAAGGCTGTTAAAACCTGTTGTCCAGAATACGCCATCGTGTAGAACAATACACCATTACCAATCGCGGACAACACAGTCATGACTAAAACAGCGCCCATGACCCAGCCTAAAGCCGCTAAGTCAGCCGAGGTGGGATTATCGACGAGTTGACAGCTTGTTGAGCCCCCACTAAATTCTGGGGAAATATAACAGTCAATGGATTGGCCAATAATATAAGGCGGAATCAACTGGAAAAGGGTGGTTAAGATGACCAAAATAACCACAATGACAAGTTGAACCCGGTACGGAGCAAAATAGCGTCCTAGCCGTTTGAGGGTTTCGTTCGTATTTTCCGATTTGGCAAATTCGCGTTCTAATACATCCCGATTAAACATCGCCTAACCTTCCTGCTGAATAAGTGGCTTCGTATCGGATAGGGGGACATCCTCAACCAATTGAGAATGATAAATTTCAGCGTAAATAGCGCTTGTTTCCATGAGCTCGCCATGTGTACCTTGCGCCACAACCTTACCTTTATCGAGCACCAAGATTTGATCGGCACTAATGACCGTACTAATACGCTGAGCAATCACAAAACTTGTGCGCCCTTTCATTAGCTTATCAAGTGCATCTTGAATCAAGGCTTCCGTCTTCAAATCAATACTGCTCGTACTGTCATCTAGAATGAGAATTTGCGGATTCATGATCAAGGCACGTGCAATGGCAATGCGTTGTTTCTGGCCACCGGATAGCGTGACACCCCGTTCACCAACTTCGGTGTCGTAGCCATTGGGAAATTCTGAAATAAACTCATGCGCGGCGGCGGCACGGGCGGCATTTTCAATTTCCTCTTGCGTGGCATTGGGTCGACCAAACGCAATATTGTTACGAATGGTTCCAGTAAAGAGCGTTGTCTCTTGGAGTACAATTCCAATCTGACGGCGCAAGCTCTCAATTTTAACTTGCCGAATATCTTGACCATCAATCGTAATATTGCCTTCAGTCGGGTCATAGAAACGTGGGATTAAGTTAATAATGGTACTTTTCCCACTCCCTGTAGCGCCCAACAAAGCAATTGTCTGACCGGGTTGCGCCGTTAAATTGACATTGGACAGGACATTGGCACTACTTGAAAAATAACGGAATGTCACATTTTCAAAATTAACAGTGCCTTCGATTTGTTCTAATTCAATGGCATCTGGTTGATCTTCAATATCATTGCGCGCATCCATGATTTCAAAAATACGCGCCGCACTTGCATTCGCTCGACTAGCGGAAGCAATAATAAAACCTAGTTGGGCAACAGGCATAAAAAGTAGGGCAAGATAACTGGTAAAGGCAGTGAGTTCGCCTAACTGCAAATTACCATTGACCGCTAAATAGCCACCAAGCCATACAATAATCACCAAACTAACGCCGGCCACTAAAAATGCCATTGGAAACAACGTCCCCATCATCAAACTCACACGTAAGCTTTGATCGCGGAGGGCAAAGTTGGATGATTGGAACCGGGCGCGTTCGTAAGCTTCGCGATTAAAAGCTTTGACGACTCGAATTCCAGACAAATTTTCTTGCAAGATAGTGTTAAATACGCTCAGCTTTTCTTGCACACTCTTAAAGAGCGGTTGCATACGGCGGCCAAAACCTGCAAAAATTCCCGCCATCAACAACATAATAGGGAACAAAATCACAGTTAACTGCCAATTCATCAATAACATAATGATTGTGATGCCGATAATCAGTAAAAATGAATTAATCATGGCAAAGAAACCCTGACCAATAAAACCGCGCATGATTTCCACATCACTTGTTGCGCGGGTCATCAGTTGACCTGTTTGCGAACGATCATGATAGCTAAATGAAAGCCGTTGAATCTTGGCAAACAGTTCATTACGCAAGTCAAAAGCAATGCCTTGGCTCACGGTTTCGCCTAAATAACCTTGGAGAAAGAGAAAAACTCCGCCGACAACTGAAATACCGACCATCAGCAAGGACAGATTGATGATAAGGCTTTCACTACTATCTGCTGGATTTTCAGGATTTAACCCACTGTCAATGATAAAGCGGGTAATGAGCGGAACGGCCAAAGTTCCGGCGGTTGCTAAGAACAGACTCATATACGCGGCAAGAGCTACACCGCGACGTTGATTGAGATATTTTATACCTCGCAACAGAGACCCCCTAGAATTGGGGGGTACGGGTTCTTTATGACCCCGTTTGG
>JBNLCD010000464.1:0-4740 GCA_050303635.1 Anaerolineae bacterium | reverse complement strand
CTGACTTTACAAGAGATGGAAGTCTTTTTGATGGTGGTGGAGTGCGGCAGTTTTAGTAAGGCCGCGCAAACGCTTAACATGTCTCAACCCACAGTCAGTCAGACTGTGCAAAACCTCGAAACAAGAATGCAAACGCCTTTATTTGAACGGCATCGACGCGGTGTTTTTCTGACGGATGCTGGCGAAGCGCTTCTGCCCATGGCCCAAGAACTGATGACAACCGCCCGCCGTTTAGAAGAAAGTATGGCCGAGCTACACGGTATGGTGGTGGGTAAACTCAAAATCGGTTGTTCAACTTCTGCTGGCAAATATCTTATTCCGCACTTGATTGCGGATTTTCGCCAAAGATTTGACAAAATCCGCCTCGATGTCCTCATTCGATCCCGGATGTCTGTTTTTGACCGTCTAATCAGCGGTCAAGTTGATTTTGGGGTATCCAGCAAAATTGTCGAGCATCATGATTTGGAATATGTGCCATTTTTTGCAGACGAAGTTGTTTTAATCGTGCCCAATAAGCATCCCTGGGCTAACTTCGGTAAAGTTCTACCCGATGATTTATTAGATGCGCCCATCATTCTCCGGGAAGCTGATTCAGGAACCAATCGGAGTCTATTTGAAGGCTTACGCGATTATCACATCACGCCCGATATGTTGAATGTCATCATGGAATTAGGCAACGCCGAAGCTATCGCGATGGCGGTTGAAGCCGGCATTGGGGTGGCTTTTGTCTCCCGATTGGTGGCCCGTCGGAGTGTGGAAGCTGGCTTTATTTCGATTGTGGAAGTTGAAGGCATGGATCTGCAACACCATATCCATATTGCGCGTAATCGTCGGATTCCCATGAGTCGTGCTCAAGGTGAATTCTGGGATTTCATGCTTGAACATCGTGATGTATTACGGGATATGTGGGAAGGTCTTGCGACTGAAGTCTAGGTTCATTTCAGATAATTGCAAAATGAATAGACAACGGCCTAAAAACCCTTGTGAACAAAGTGAGTTTAGCTCCTTGTCGCGCTATTTGCACGAAATTGAAATGCACTCTTTTAGACCGGATAATTTGCATTTGCCCAATTTTTCATGAACAATGTTGACTGTTTTATATTGCCAATTGAGGGAGTTATGTCGCGTGAACTGGCAAGACACAACAGTCGATGTGAATGGGCAATCGCTCTTTGTCCGAATTTGGGAACCCGCAACTAAATCAACGGACACCCGCGCCCCAATTATTTTGTTTCACGACTCGCTGGGTTGTGTAGAATTATGGCGCAATTTTCCACGCGCGTTGAGTAATGCCACCCAACGTCAAGTCATTGCCTATGATCGTTTAGGTTACGGCAAATCCAGTCCACGCTCAAATCCGCAAAGTTTTGATTTTGTTGGCCAAGAAGCCGAAACCTATCTCCCCGCCTTGCTTCAACAATTAAACGTCGACAAATTTATCGCGTTTGGCCATAGTGTCGGCGGTGGTATGGCTGTCTATACAGCGGCAAAGTTTCCCGAATCTTGTCTCGCGCTCATTACCGAATCAGCTCAATCATTTGTCGAAGATCGCACGCTAGCTGGCATCGAAGACGCAAAAATATTCTTTGCGGAAGATGCCAACATCGCCCGCCTGAAAAAATATCACGGCGAAAAAGCACTCTGGGTGCGTGATGCATGGATTGATACATGGTTATCCGATGAATTTAAGAATTGGAATCTCAAATCGATTTTGCCAAAAGTTCACTGTCCAGTCATGGCGCTTCATGGTCGCGACGATGAATATGGTTCAGTCAAACACCCGCAAATTATTCATGATCTAGTGAGTGGTGACGCTCGACTTGAAATTATTGAGGACTGCAAGCACCTCCCACACCAAGAACAAGAACAACACATCCTCAATTTGGTCGTCGATTTTCTCGCTGAGCAAACGACCGCTTAACATAAACTGTCAGAAATATATGGAAAAAGATTCAGTACCTTTTTTACAACGGCTGAAGCGTGTAAGGACATGTTAAGGTAAAGACATGAGATTTCCAAATACTGAAGCTGATTAACGATACATCACCGTCAAAAATTCGGCCAAAGCATCAAAGTCCGCCGGAATACGGTGCATACTATTCCGGAAAGGTGTCTCAAAGCCTTCGAGCGCATCTTCATGATAATCAATCACAATGGCGGGATCTTTGAGCAGATGTCCTGTCAAAACGCCGACAACTTCGTCATCAGGCTGAATAATGCCTGCCCCGACCATTTGCTTGATACCTGCCAGACTCGCCGCTGAAGCAGGTTCGCATCCAATACCTGCCGCATCAATTTGGGCTTTGGCATCCAAAATTTGTTGGTCAGTCACCGATACTGAAATACCATTCGTCCATTCCAATGTACGTTTGGCTTTCACAAAATTGGTGGGGTCACCAATTCGAATCGCCGTAGCCAATGTTTCAGCATGGGTGGTGATATGTTCACTGAAGCCTTTTTGCCAGCTTTGATAGAAAGGTGAGGCACCTTCAGCTTGAACAATCGCCAGACGCGGCATTTTATTGATGATGCCCAGCGTATGCAGTTCTTTGAGCGCTTTGCCGAAAGCTGATGAATTCCCCAAATTTCCACCGGGCACCACAATCCAATCGGGTACTTGCCAGCGGCGTTGCTGAAGCATTTCGATCATGATTGTCTTTTGACCTTCCAGTCGGAAGGGGTTCACCGAATTCAACAAATAAACGGGTAATTCGAGGGCGGCTTCCAACACTAAGCGTTGGGCATCATCGAAATCACCTTCAATTTCTAAGCAGGTTGCGCCGTAGGCCACGGCTTGCGCGACTTTACCGAGAGCAATTTTCCCAGCAGGAAAAGCCACAAAACAATCTAAACCATTCAAACGCGCATAAGACGCCATACTCGCGGAGGTATTTCCGGTACTCGCACAAATTACGGCTTGAGCATTGAGTTGCAGAGCTTGGGTGGTACCAGTCGTCATGCCGCGATCTTTAAAACTACCGGTAGGATTTTCACCTTCATGCTTAAGTTGAATGTGGTTATGTCCCGCATATTCAGCCAACGCGTGCGGCGCATTATAAAGTGTGGTATTGCCCTCACCGCGTGTCACGAGATTTTCAGTGGGGACACTTGGTGCAACAAGTTCTTTATAACGCCAAACACCACTGCGTTCCCAAGGCTCAAATCCACCTAAGCGTTGATCAAATAACTCGCGGCTGACAGTTTCTTTGAGAGTAGCTAAATCATGCTTAACATCCAGCAAACCACCACATTGGGCACAATAATAGACGCGCTCATGGAGTTGATGTTGTGCACCACACGCAATACATTCTAACCAGCTTAGCTCTGCCATAATTTAGCGATATACTTTCCTAATATTTGGCATCATTGGAAAATATATCTTTGCTCCTTTCAATCCCGCAAGCCTGCTACAAATATCCCCTATCTTAGCATGATTCCCTAGTCGATGCCTGCGGTCAGTTTTAGGATTGTGCAAATAAACTAGCCACTCTGCTTATTAGAATAAAATAGCGGAGACTTGGCCTAGGCCTCCGCCATTTTTAGAGATTGCATGACGCATTTCTTTTAGGGCAAATTCATGCTGAGCGTTTATTCAAATCCGGAGTCCAGATTGACCCAGTTGTGCAAATCTGCCGTGATAATCGGTTCTGTCGTCGGCACAAAGCTTCCCGTATACGGTTCATTGGTCACACTGATCGAGTCAAAGCTCTCAATGGGTTCTTCGACTTCAAAGATCAATAAACCATCGCCCACATCATTTACGCCAAATACACCGACACTAAGGGGGGCTTCATCCCGACGATTCAGCCACAATTGATAAATCGAGTCGGTCGGATTCGTCGCAAAATTTTGGGCAGAAAATACCCCCAACCAGCTATCCGATGTACTGCCTTGCGACCAAACTAAAGACGCGTATTGATCATTGACTTGAGTATTCAGTAAATTCGCCGTATTCATCGGTGAATAGTTGTTAATTTGACTGAGATTATTGGTGGTTAGGCTGTTATTCATCGAGATGCCAATAGGAATTTGTTGCTGGGCGGTATCGAGATTCAAATTGTTCGTCAAGATATCCCCATCCGTGTCGAAATCGTCGTCTGAAGTTGTTGTACGTTGACTGACCTTAAGTTCATCACTCAGACCGGATAGTTCTTGCTCCAAATCATGAGTACGTTGATACCAATAGACATTTGAGCTGACAAACAAAATCAGAATCGTCAAACCAGCGGCTAGATTGCGCCACATCGTTGGCGAAATATTGATTGTGAATCGACGATTTTTCGCTGTAGAGCGGGTTTCGTGCATAATATTTTCTAGCAAATGAGCGGGTGCATTGACAGGCGGCACACTATAGAGGAGCGGCTCGGCTAAATCTTGATAACTGGCGACTAATTCGGCCAGTTCAGGACAAGTTGGTAATAGTGCCTCAATTTCGGCTTGAGTGTCTTTATCAAGCACACCCAGACAATAATCGGGAATCAAATGGCTGTATTGTTCACATTTCTCATTCATGATTTCTTCTCCAACCATAAGTCACGCAATTTTTGCAATCCCAACCGTAAGCGCGTTTTGATGGTACCCAATGGAATATCCAACATATCAGCCATGTCGGTGTGCGATAATCCGCCGAAAAATGATAGTTGCACAATTTGGGCTTGTTCCGGGGGCAATTGCTGAAGCAAAATTCGCAGTTGTTGACCCTGTTGCCAATCATCCACGGCCAGCAAATTTACCACTTTA
>JBNLCD010000463.1:0-4744 GCA_050303635.1 Anaerolineae bacterium | reverse complement strand
AAGATTTAGACAAAAAACAGGGTGCACATTGTAATTTGCACCCTGTCCTATTATTGTTGATTTGAAGCTTAGATCAGACGCCCATGTGTCACTTTAATACAATTATTCATGACGATAGGGAGATTTACTTCATTGGCGAGTTGTTCAGCCTTGGCATCTTCAACACCGAGTTGTGCCCAAACTGCACCGGCTTCAACTTCAATGGCCTCTTGTACAACGTCAGCCAAATATTCGGAACGTCGAAAAACATTGACTATATCAATCGGCTCCGGAATTGACGCCAAGTCTGGATAACTTGGTTCGCCGTCAATTTCGGAAACAACTGGATTTACGGCATAAACCTTATAGCCCATTGCCCGTAAATATTGGGCAATTCGATAACTTGTCCGATTGGGTTTGTCGGAGTGACCAACCACCGCAATCGTTTCGGCATGTTCCAGCAAGTCACGTTGTTCATCAATCGTCATCATCATTCCTCATCATCTGTTACGACTCAAAATACAAACAGCTACCAATACAAGCGACACCTTAGTCTATCGTGAGCTCAAAACTTTGCTCATCGACAGGCACCAATGGCTCATTTTCCAGTACACCTTCGTCAGGTGATTCGCGGAAAAAGAGAACTGTTTTTACAACATATTCTCCGGCAGGAGTATCCACATTCCGGATATGCATTGTAAATTCCATCTTAGGGTGCATTGTTTCTATGATGCTCAGATTTGCCACAATCTTACCTGTATCGGCATCGTCGCGTTTGATTAGGGCAATTTCGAGACTGGGACGTTTTTGAAACGGAGTGACATGGATTTCGACCTTCACGCGCCAGCCATCAGGATATGCGCTGGCCTCCAAAAGTTCGATCTTAACCTTATCAGGAGGTTGCGGGACATCGCCCGGTTGAAAAAAATTGATTGTCATAGATGCTAGTGATTACCTATTTCTCTAATGATTACTTGCTTGTGCCATTTTAAGCCCATCCCATGCTTTTTGGAAATGTTCAGTTGCGACAAAGATGTGATCACGCGAATAAGCAGACAAAGCTAAGATAGGGATTTCAGCTTGCGCTAAAATTTCGGAAACCACAGCCATAAAGCCAACCACATCGAGCGTTAGCACACATTCAAAGGTAATTAAACTGAAGGTCCCCGAAACCTCAGCCTCCGGAAACTCTGATTGCATCTGCTTCCAAATAGTTTCCGGCAAAAGCAAACTAACCTCATGCTTATCCAAAATTACTGCACTAAAAGGCGCGTTATGCGAAGCCACAAATTGACTCGCTTTGGTAAAGCTATTTACAGACAGCTTCACCAAAGCGTAGGCCGATTCATCGGTACTCAGTTCACATTGTTGAAATAGTTGAAATGCAGATGGTTTTTGGAGATTAATGAGCATTCTCCCATTCAGTTAAAATCCGTTGAATAAATTCGCGAACTTCGCGATCACGAATTTCACCTACACTGCCAAAAACATGCTTATCAACCCAGATTTCCAATGTCCCGTCATAAGCTGAAGTCATCTTGATTTTACGACCGGCGAAAACAGGTGTTTGTTCTAGACGCTTTTGTAAATAACGATTAATTTGCGAGACAATCCCTAGAGAGCCAGTGGCTGGCATATCTGTTTGTTTGACAGATGGTGGTGCTGGTTTTGCGGCTGGGGTTGCCGGTGTCGATGTCGGTGTTGACGCCGACCATGAACCCGGAGCCGAAAACATGGCGCTGGTTGCTTCAAAATTCGGTTTAGGGAGCCCCGTGGCTTGCGCACCAATGGTGGCAATTTGGGCCAAGTTTTGCACCACGGCAATAAATCGTTTAGCCATCCCTCGGTCGCGCATTTCATCCATCGTCTGGAAGAGCATGTCTCCCATTTGGATAATCAGCGAACCATCATTAATATCCCGCCAAATACGCATAACTTCCACCGCATCTTCAGGCAATTGACCACTCCGTGGCACATAGACCATGCCTTCACGTTGTGGTTCTGTGCCGATAGGGACGGGTGTATAAGCCAATTCGCCTGTATCGGGTAACTCATTGGGTTCAATAATGGCCGATGGATATTGTACTTGAGCAGGTACGGCGGGTTCATCTAATCCGCTTAAGAAATCATCAATATCTGCATCTGAAGCAGTGGTTGACGATGCGGGCGTAGATGTGAGGTCAGGTAGTGGAAAATCCAACGCAGGCAAGGGCAAATCATTCCCACTCTCATTGGCTAAATTTGCCTGTGGTATCTCGTTGTTATCCTCAGGTTCATCAGCTTCGTTATTATTTGATCCAAAAAGGTTATTCAATAATCCCATCAAAAACCTCCATGTTTGCATTAACATTCCCGGTGGTGGGGGAAGGCCAGCTTCTTTTGCGTGACGACGTTGTGCTCTATTATGGGCAGACCAAAAAAGCATCCCAATAAAAGCAATTGTCGAAAGAATAATTATCAACAGTAGGCGTAGCGCCGCGCCCTGACTGAGTAAATCAATAAACGTTCCCATATAAGAACAAACTCCGGGCTATTTTTGGCAATTAGGGCAAAAATGGGTACTCCGCTGCCCCACAACTATTTTCTCTATAATACCCTTTTGACAGGTTAAACACGACTCACCGGCGCGACCATACGCAAACAAGAAGTTTTGCGCTTTACCTTTAACGCCATCGGGTTTGCGATACCAATTGACACTCGCACCTTCGCGTTCAACACCTTTTTGCAAAACATCACGAATTGCCGCGTGGAGGGCTTTAATCTCTTCCTTGGTAAGCGAGTCTGCTGAACGGGTTGGATGAATATGAGCTTGATGCAACGCCTCATCTGCATAAATATTTCCAACGCCCGCCACAAATTTTTGGTTTAACAGGAGTGATTTTAAAACGCCTGAGCGTTTTTGGATAGCATTCTCAAAAACTTTCAGAGAAAATTCATCCGAAAGCGGTTCAGGTCCCAAGTCACCTGTAATTTCATCCATGTGGTCTACTAAATACACTCGCCCAAATTTACGCGAGTCAGAAAACCGTAGTTGATGATCATTATCAAGTTGAAAACGGAAATGGACCCATTTATCTGCATAATCTTCGGCATCATTCGGCACGACATATAAACGCCCCGTCATCTTGAGATGAACCAATAATGTCGCCGCATCAAGCTGAATTACGATATACTTGGCACGCCGCGTGACAGCCGTAATTTTTTGATTTTCAATGCGATGCTGAAATGTGGTGGGATCTGGCGTAGCTAGGCTTTTGGGCCAATCAAACCAGACATCTTGGATTGTGCGACCAATTAAATCAGGTCGGATACCGCGTACAGTGGTTTCAACTTCCGGTAATTCGGGCATAAATATCGTGATTTCCGTTTGGGATAGAACTCTTAGCGAGCATGATTAGTAATAGTTAGTGTATTCAATCATGCGATTTTTGCATATAGAAGACAAGGTTTTACAATATTTTTTAACGTAATTTGAACAATTTGGTAAAGGAACTGATTATGGCGGAAATTGTAACAAGACAAGTAAGTGGTGAGGAATTACTCGAAACAGCGTATCCACTGACAGATTATGCTTTTTATAAATCACCTACAAGTGAAGATAAAACAGAGGAATGGCGGAAATTTTTGCCATATTCGGCAGATCGATATTTCCTCGTATCATTTATGGATGGCAAACCTGTTGCCACAGCCAATAATTTGCCCTTAACCCAAAATGTACGCGGCAAAATCTATGATATGGGTGGGGTGGCTGGTGTAGCCGTGTTGCCGGAAGCGCGTCGCCGAGGACTGGCGCGCCAGAATGTGACCAAAATTCTGCATCATTCCTATGAAAAAGGTGAAGTATTCTCAACGCTCTACCCCTTCCGTGAATCATTTTATGAACGCCTCGGTTATGTAGGTTTAACGCCAGTCCGTATGGTGGAATTTAATCCGCTAGGATTGAGCCGTTTGCTGAAATTGGATATTGATGGTGAAGTTGAACGCCTGCATCTTAAAGATGCTTACGATATTTGGCGCGACTTCACCTATCACATCCAAACTCAAACGCATGCGATGGCCTATCGTGATGATCTCGCGGCAAGTGGTATGCGTGATCATTGGCAATATTGGGTATATGTTGCGCGTGTCCAAGGTGAAGTCGTTGGTATCATGCGCTTTAAAGTTGAAGGTTATGGTAGAGAGCTTAAAGTTCCTGTCTTCTACTATACGCAGAGTGCTGGTAAGTATTTACTCTTGCAAGCTATCGGTCATCATGCTGATCAAACCAGTAAAGTCTTGTTAACGGGTCGTCCGACGGATTATCCCGAGATGTGGTTAACAGACTTAAAAGCTGAAGTCAAAACGCAAAATATCCCGAATGGCTATTCACCAACGCCAATGGGTCGGGTGGTTGATGTTCGTAAAATAGGGGGTATGCAGGTTGGTGAGGGCGCAAGTTTCACAGCAACGATTTATGATGAACAATGTGAGTGGAATAACGGTACATTTAGATTTGCCGCTGATAATGACGAATTAGTCGTTGAAGAAGCATCCGAAGCGACTGCTGATTGTGAACTAAGCATCCATGGATTATCCGCCCTGATTTATGGTGTTTGTGATCCCGGCGACTTTGTGTATCGGGATTGGGGTAATCCAGCGGCTGATGTGCAAGCTGAGATGCTACAACTCTTCCCGCCCCAACTGACGCATTTGTATGAAGAATTCTAAATACACTATCCAAAATAGTTAGAATTATGAAGAGCCACGGCGTGCCGTGGCTCTTGCG
>JBNLCD010000462.1:0-4767 GCA_050303635.1 Anaerolineae bacterium | reverse complement strand
GGATGTACTTTAAGGAGTTTTGTAATGGAATTTCCCCGTTTTGATTTAGAAGGTCAGGTTGCGTTGGTAACAGGCGCTAGCAAAGGAATTGGTTACGATTTGGCGCGCGCCATCGCTCATGCTGGGGCGAAAGTGGTGGTTGGAGCCCGTGATATGGATGCGCTTAATCAACTTGTGGCCCAAATTGAAGCTGAAGGTGGCACCGCCGTAGCTCTCAAACTCGATATGACAGATTTAGTGAATATTGAATCTGTAGTGGCCCAAACGGTCGAACACTTCGGCCAGATTGATATTCTGGTTAATAATGTGGGTCTGGGCTTCAACCATGATGCCGTGGACGTCACCGAAGCCGATTGGGATGCGATGTTTGATGTCAATCTCAAGGGCTTGTTTTTTATGTGCCAAGCCGCCGGTAAACGCATGATTGCGCAAAATCACGGTGGTCGCATTATCAATATGAGTTCGCAAGCGGGCCAAGTTGGCATTTTGCGTCATGCTGTTTATTGTGCGACCAAAGGTGGCGTCGATCAATTGACGCGTGTTTTGGCTTTGGAATGGGCTCCACATAATATCACCGTCAACGCCGTGGCTCCGACATTTATTCGCACACCGGGCACCGCTGAACGACTCGATACACCCGAATTTGCCGCTGATGTATTATCGCGTCTCCCAATAGGCCGCGTGGGGGACACAATGGATGTGGCCGCCGCCGTGATTTATTTGGCTTCACCGGCCGCGGGTTTGGTGACCGGCACTGTTCATTTGGTGGATGGGGGCTGGACCGCTCAATAGGTCGTTATTGCCATGCGAGCAGGGTTACTCATAAATATATCTAGGATATGTTGCGCTGTCGGTTAAGCGGCTAGAGCCTTAGTATTGATAAAAAATGGAACTGCCGACAGCGCTGATTAATTGACCAGCCAAAAACAAGCCAATCAGCGTTTCGCCCGCATTCTCTGAATAAATCCAGATCCAGCACAGGGTACAAGGGAGCATCACCAGAAAGACACCTAGGCCTGCTAAAATGGCCTCGCCCGTACTGAAAACATCCCATTCTTCACTGGCTACACTGCCATAGCCAATACTCACTAAAATGAGTACCACGGCGAGAATAATCGGAATATAAATTCGACCATCACTAAAATTAACAACTTCCAAGCGGATATCTTCAAGTGAGTCCAAAACAGGCTCAACATCAATTTGGCTGATATTGCTTAACTCATCAATGAATTCATCGCGGTCAGGGTAAACATAGGCCACAATGGTGACGAGGGCCGCCACAATACCGAGCAAAGATCCTATTGCGCCTAAAATACGAAGACAACCACCACCATCATTAGAGCCATACATCAGCTTTTCCTTTGAATTTATGGTCGCTTGCCTTTAATTATAGACGCGTCCCAGATTTTAGGAAAATTGAAGCTCCAATGATGGTGATCAATACGGATACTTCTCACGATTAGGGCAATGATGTTCCACGGCTTGGTGGAGACTTTACTCCGCTTCCATTTCCGCCAAGGTATTTAACAAGGAAACCATCGCCAATTCATCTTTGGCAATCCACAATTCAGCAATCAAGCCGTCTTCGAAGCGGGCCATCATAACGCTATCAATAATAATATTCGGATCGCCGTCCCAACCGTTAACCGTTGTTGAAACCCAAACATAATCGTTACGTTCGATAGTATCGTTGACGACGACCTCACCGAGTTCGATGTCAGTGAATTCAAGCGAATGCTCGGTGATTTCGTCCATACCAAAGAACTGAAAGAGGGCGCCCGTTTCGGTATCATCACCGATAAGATGATGACGCTTGGCATCTTCCGTTATTAATTCCGGAAACAGATCAACATCCCCATCGTAAAACGCACCGGAAAAAGTTAATAGTACTTCCACCAATTCCCCCTCATTTTCATCGGGGCCGCTCTGGGCATTGATCTGAGAATTTAGTGGAAAGACGGTGATAATCCCTAATAATGTCACACTTATCACTAAAGCGATATATTTCAAACGTTTCATGATATTCTCCAATCGATGAAGCAAAACTCACGTTAGTATTGATATTTCTCACGAATCGGGGCAAATACATTGATAATCTGGCCACCAGCGGGCCCACCCATGGCTTGGTGTGGAATACCCCCCGGAATAATACAACAATCGCCCGCATGCAGATGCCGCGTCTCACCAGCAATGGTGAGGATTATTTCTCCCACAATGACGGTCCCCGCTTGCTCATGCGGATGTTGATGCATTTCCACGCCAGCATTGGGCGCAAAATCCAAGACTTGTAACAACATTTCCGTTTGCCAATAGGTGCGCATGCTGACCCCGGGCGCAATTGCCTTTGATGGACGATTTTCTAAGTCACAAAAATAATTTTGCGCAGACATCTGACTTGCTCCCTGTCCAATTAATATTTGTATTCCTCACGGACCGGCGCAAAAATATCAATAACATTGGCTCCGTCAGGCCCCGTCACCGCTTTGTGCTCAACATTGCCCGGAATAATATAGCAATCACCCGATTTCAATAGGCGTGTTTCGTCGGCAATGGTGAGTTCTATTTCGCCAGAGATCACCGTCCCGGATTGTTCATGGGGATGACTGTGCATAGGCACCACCGCATTGGGTTCCAAATCCACCACCGAAAGCAACATTTCTTTTTGCCAATAGGTGCGGATAAACACACCTGCGACCATTTCTTTACGGGCGCGGTTTTCTAAATCACAAAAATAGCTATTTTCAGACATACTGCGTAAGCTCCTTAAATAAAACTACCTCCACGACGGAGGTAGAACAATTCGATACACGGTGAATCCACATGGCTAGGCATCCATTGGATTCTGTGGGAAAATCAATAACATCATGTGATGCTAAAAATCGTCATCCCCATCAATGCTGGCAAAACGCCCGACATCAACATCTTCATCTTCACGGGTCACGGAATCGCTCCCGCCTTCCCAATCCTCGTCATCCTCGGACCAGTCGTCCCAGTCGATGCCGTCATCATAATCGTCTTCTTCATCAAATTCGTCTTCGTCGAATTCGTCTTCTTCTTCCTCCAAATCCCAGCCCTCAATAAAGGCATTAATGGATTGGACAAAGTCTTCCATCTCACTGTCATAATCATGCCGCAAATCGGCATACTGTTCGACCCGAAGACCGAGCGGCGTTGAACGACGCAATTCACCGTCAAGCAACGCGACAAAGATCATTTGCCGATTCAGGCGTGCATAACTCACCGCTTCCTCAACCCATTGCGACTCGGCGGCATTCGGCGAGAGGAGCACCACAATACACTCCGTATTTTTGATGGCATGGCGCAAACTTTGTTCCCATTCCGGCGAACCTTGCTCCATATCTTCATCGGTCCATACGGTAAAATCGGCCTCTTCAAGATCATCATAGACCTTGCGCATGGCAATAGCATCTTTACGACTGGCAATTAGAACAATATCGGACATCACGCCCTCCCTTATAGAGCGTAACTGATTCTTCATTTGAAGAGTGTTATTTGATTTCGATTTTTGAAATGCGCGCTAATGTATCACGGGTTTATGCGAATGACAAGCACGCGTTTTTCGCATGATATACCAAAAATCATTGCTCTGCACAACGAATTTCGTTTTTGGTCGAAAATAAGTCATAAAAAGTGTTGATTGGCATGTATCCGGAAGCCCAATTTCACGCTTAAAATCCGCTATTTGAGCCTAAATCTTAAATTTACACGTCATCCCTTAAGACTTTCAATCATTTACGTAACCTGAAAGGATTTCGTTGCATGCTCTCGCAACTCGACACGGCACTTTATAATCTTCTCACCACCGACTCCAATTTGCAAGCTTTGGTTGATGATCGAATTTTTGCCCAACAAGCACCCGCCGCTGTGACCCTCCCTTATGTTATTTTTCGCTGGTCCCAAGGGGGCTATGTGGAAAACAGTCCACGCCTGACGCTCGACACCATTTATCAAATTGAAGGCGTGGCAACCGAACGCGCGCTGGCGTTATCGATTGCGGAAACCTGTCATGCTATCTTAATTACGCAATCTCTTAGCTTAACGGATTGGTCACATTTTGCGACAACGGCCCAAGACTGGCATAGTCAAGTAAGTCTCGAAGAAGGCATAAACTTCTATCAAATTGGCGCATCGTATCGCATTCGCGCGGATAAGAATTAACATCAACTAAGGACACATCAAGATTTATTGAACTCTTGCGTGTGTAGACGGTGGCATACCCAGATGCCATCCTAACAGTGATGTTAGCAATCTGTTATAGCGGGTAAAATTTGAGTTTGAAAGTCAGTGTTTCTCAAAAATTATTTTAGCGAGTGGATACTGAAAGACACAAAAATAAGTTAGTCGCTGGTAGGGAAAAATCTATGTATTTTTCCGTTTGCCTGAAACGACATGCTTCGCCCCTACATGAATTCTATGATTAGATAGAAGCGCGTAGGGGCGACAGAACATTAAGCGCAGATTTTTATCTTAGCTCACGGCTTTTTTGACAAGCGCGATAATCGTTTCCTCGGCGGCAGGCGTTAACTCCATCAGCGCGAAGGATGTTGCCCAGATAGCGCCATCATCGAGATTGGCTAGGTCACTAAAGCCGAATGTGGCATAACGGGCATTGAATTTGTCCGCACTCTGGAAAAAGCAGACCACCTTACCCTCATCGTTAGCATACGCCGGCATACCGTACCATGTTTTGGGCGTCAGATCGGGTGCATTGGCTTTCATGAGTTCATGGATGCGGGTGGCCATGGC
>JBNLCD010000461.1:0-4791 GCA_050303635.1 Anaerolineae bacterium | reverse complement strand
CCCCAAATCAGCGTGCTACCAATCACGGCCAAAAACAAAAATGTTGAATTTGAAAATCTTGCTAATTGTCGTTTCATCAAAAATTATTCTTTGACAGCCGAAAAAAATCTACCATAGGGTCAATTGAGAATGACATATCTCACCCATTCCTGCAAGCAACTGGTGTAATTGTCAACGGTTCAAGGCTTCTAAGATGGGTATAATATTTTGTCGTACATCGTCTTCATTTTGGGGCGTTTCCACACTCCGGACAAAATGCCAATATTCACGATGTTCAATGGTGGCTCCCGGTGCAATCGCCTGCAAGGGACTTAATGTCTCCAACTCCAGAAACTCATTGTCCGTAAATAATTCGGTATTCACACCCATATCAGGATATTTTTCATCAGGTTGAGGAGCCTCAAATTGCTTAATAAAGAGGCAATTCTTATTCACATAACCCAGCCAACCCTGAGTATTTAGTAACCCGACTTTTTGCGGTGCGGGATTGTCTGTTTGACGCAACAAAATATAGTCAGAACCCCATGTCCAGCGTGGGTCTGTAAAATCAGTGTAGCCCCATAAGGCCAGCGTCGCCGTCGGCAGTAAATTTTCACCGTGCGATTGCTTCGGTGGTAAGGGCATAATCGCTGTGCCGCCACCAGTCATCACCGTTAGCGCCCACAAAGCTGTTTTAATTTCCCAGAGATTGTGATTGGTAAAATGATGAACCAGCGAAATTTCAGGTTTCTTGGGATGGAGTTTGACATCAATTGATTTTTGAATACCTGTTGTTTCCTCAATGGGGCCTGTGAAACGAACCGCACCATCTTTCAGAACTTCAATAGCGACCGGGTTATTGTCCGGATAGTACGTGCGTTTCAGGTCTTCAGGGGCATGCCATAACCGGTGTCCGCCATATAAACGAAAATCGGAGCCACCCGTTTTACCAAGTTCATTTTCACGAGCAAGGAAAAAATTTTCTTCACCTAAATAGCCTAAGTAAATGATACGAGGACCGACATCGGTTGTCACAATCAGCTCAATTTGTTTATTGTGCAAGCGATAACAATTTTCCCAACCCGCAAATTCAATTTTTTCAAGCATTTCCAGTCAATCCTTATAAGTTTAAATTTTTAAGATGGTCATTTCAGGATAGTTCAAATCTAATAGATGGTCTATATTTAGGATTAGGTTTGCGTAACTTGCGTCTCAACTCTTGTTTTGCGGATTGAGCCATGTTATGATGCTGTTTCGCTGTTTGAATTTGAATCAGCATAAATTTGCACGTTCTAAGCCAACTTAGGGCTTCATCAGAATTTGTTATAACTGAGGTAAGATAATGGGTCCTTTACCAAAAAGAAAAATTTCGCGTCGCCGACGCAACAATCGCCGGGCACATGATAGCTTGAGTCTCAAGCACTTGGTCCGTTGCGATAACTGTAACGAATATCGTCAATCCCATACGGTTTGTCCCCACTGTGGTTACTACAAGGGTGAACAAGTTATTGAAGTTAAGGAAGACGAATAGGATATTCGTTTTGACGAACAATCAATATGATTGACAGACATTCCTCATCTGGGGAATGTTTTTGTTTACCCACATAAACAATAAAAAGTGGATCAGGGGAACCTTTTGCCAGTGATGAACGTCCCATAGACAATATGTTCAATTTGGAGGCTCTTATGCATAAACGTTGGCTATGGATTGTTGTTCTTGTCATGGTGGCTACCCTCACATTACCCCATCTCTCACATGCCCAAGATGATGAAAAAGAAGAAGATTTGCCCGTTTTGGTATGGATGGAATATAACCCGTGGGCGATGGTTATTGGCTCCGATACACCACGCTTTGCGCTCTATGAATCCGGTAAGGTGATTTTCTGGAACGACGAAGACCGGTATCAAACGGTGCAACTTAACGAGGACGACTTAGCCGAATTTTGGGATGAAGTCGGCGAATTGGACGCATTTTTCGAACTCGATGAATACTATGATGCCGCCCTCATGACCGATCAACCCAGTCACGTTTTGCATATTTGGCAAGACGGTGAACATTATCAAGTTGGAGCCTATGGCAGTATGCGTAACGATGAAGACGTCCGCGCTAAATTGCCTGAAATTTACGTCAATCTCTACGACATCATTGATACATTTAGCCATCCAGATGCGGAACAATGGGAACCAGAATTATTTGAACTTATCCTGTGGGAATATGATACTGATGAAGCGCTTGATTGGCCGGATAACTGGCCCGATTTCGAAGATGAAAACACAGTGTTTCGCAATTCTGTTGTCAGCTTATATTTTGATCCCGACCAATACCTCGAATTTCAACTGATTGCACATCGTCAAAATGTAGTACGCCTGAATGATCAAACATGGGTCTATAGCTGGCGTTTACCGTTCCCCGAAGAAGAGCGCTGGATGTCTCCTGACCAATTTGAAGATGATACGAGTGAGGATGACAGCCCAGTTGATAACGTCGAGTAATTTATCACACCCAAATTAGGGGTTAATCTAGCAATCAATCAACATTCCTCCACGCGGGGAATGTTTTTTTATAAGAATATGTACTTTCCATAGATTTTTGGTGATATATCTAACTACGCAGAAATGGCGGACATGCACTATAGTTGAATTATCCGACCATTGTGTCTATTTTGTGGAAGGTTTAGGATTATCATGCAAGTCAAAAACTTTATGCGTACTAATGTCCACACAATTTACCAAACCGCTTCACTGCGGCAGGCCATGGAAGTTTTTTCTGAACATTTAGTCGGCATTTTACCGGTGCTGGATGCTGAGAATAAATTGACAGGGGTGCTGATGATTGAAGACACGCTTAAACGATTCATGCCCAAATTTGTTGAAATGTTGCAGGAAGCAGATTTTATTCATGATTATGGTTTGCTTGAACACGGTTTGCGTTCGGTCAATGTTGATGAGATTACGGTAGCTGAATTGATGCAACGCCGTTTCTATGTCAACGAGAACGATGGTTTGATGGCCCCCATTGTCATGATGTATAAGAAGAAAGTTTATGACGTCCCCGTTGTTGATGATGAAAAACATGTTGTCGGCATCGTTTCCCATGCGCGTACAGGCAGTATTTTTTTGAAAGAATGGCTGGCCCAAGAAACTGTAGAATAGTTTGATATACAAAAATTCCAATTGTTGCGTCTTTTTTGCAAGCCAAGGGGCTAAAACCACCTTGTTATAAGAAATTAACCGCCTAACGAGGGCTTTTAGGCACTTGCTATAGCCAGACTCACGAAAAGAATAGGCTTTATTTTTAATGAATGAACTCATTGCAGTCAGTATTTTTGCATTTACACTTGTTTTTTTATTCCTCGAAAAATGGCACCGGGTTGTGGTCACTGCGCTGGGTGCCTCATTGATGGTCGGTGCGGGGCATCTACTCAATTTCTATAATGAAGAAATTGCCATAGATGCTGTTGAGTTTGAAACCTTGGGCCTGTTAATGGGCATGATGATGATGGTTTCGCTCCTGCAACGCACCGGATTCTTCTCCTATATTGCCATTCGTGTCGCGAAACAAAGTGGCGGGAGTGTGGTGCGCTTGATGTTGACACTGGGCATTACCACGACTGTCCTGTCGATGTTTTTGGACAATGTGACCACCGTTATTTTGATGGCTCCTGTCGTCGTGTTGATTGCAGAATTGATGGGTATTTCCCCGATACCTTTGCTAATCTCGCAGGCGATTTTTTCCAATATTGGCGGTATGGCAACGCTGGTAGGTGATCCGCCTAATATTTTGATTGGGGCCGCTTCGGACTTAAATTTCACTGATTTTATCATTCACATGGGGCCAATTGTGCTCGTTATCTGGATCGGAAGCTATTTTGTTCTACGCTATCTGTTCCGCAAAGATTTGAAGAGTATTGGTGGCGGTGGGTCTGCCGCACTTGAACATCTTGATGAAACCGAAGCGCTCAATGATCCGGTAAGCGCGCGACGGATTCTCATTGTTTTGGCTGGAATTGTTGTCGCCTTTTTCCTCGAAAGTTTTCTAGGTATTACGCCCGCCTTTGCCGCGATGACCGGCGCAGGTATTGCGTTTGCGTGGACAGAACAAGATGTGCATGACATTTTAAAAGAAGTGGAATGGGATGTAGTTCTCTTCTTTAGCGCTTTATTTATTATGGTCGGCGGGTTAGAGGCTTCCGGCATTTTAGAAGAAATTGCGACGGAATTGGTGACACTCCAAGATATATCACCTGTTTTGCTCGGTTTAATCATTATGTGGAGCATGGTCGTGCTCTCGGCACTGATTGACAATGTTCCCATTACCATTGCCGCGATTCCGGTAGTTTTACAACTCGGTCGCGAAGGCATTGATGTACAACCGATATGGTGGGCAATTGCTTTAGGCGCTGGTCTGGGCGGGAACGCCACCCCAATTGGTTCCACGGCGAATGTAGTTGTTATTTCCTTAAGTGAACGCACCGAACACCCGATTACCACCCGTCAGTGGTTAACCGATGGTCTGCCGACTGTGGCGGTGGGAACATTCATCGCGAGTGTGCTGTATATTGTCTTATTCAATTTCTTGGCGAGTGGATGATCTCAGGCAATTAGAGCAACTAATTGGGGTTTTGAAAAGCAAGGGTCTTCAGACCCTTGTCATGATATTAACTCAGCTATGTACATGGGAGCTCTAACAAGCTCCCATTTATTTTTATCCACCAGTTTGACGGATTTTGTGACCCATTTGCGCCAATATTTTTTCTTGAGACGCCGTCAATTCATATTGATGATTACTCCATGTGGATAAATCATTTTCCA
>JBNLCD010000460.1:0-4824 GCA_050303635.1 Anaerolineae bacterium | reverse complement strand
GACTGTGTCCTTAAGGTTATGTAAATTCAGATATTCAGCGAAAATTATGTTCAGAGTTCAGTCGTGCCCCGCTAAATTTTGTTCATCCCCAAATCCTCAAACACCTGCTTATTTGCCTTTTCTAAAGCCAATTATCGCCCTGCGGAGATAGTCTAACTTCTGCACTCATCTGTCTCTCATTTGACATTTTTTACTGACTCCTGTTTTAATATATTTAGGCCATCAAAAAATATTTTGATAGGAAAAATAAATTAAAATGACAACCGATTATAAACCTGAACCTGTTAAGAAACTAACCGACCTAGAAGCCATTAAAGTCCTTTCGGACCCGAAGCGCTTAGAAATCTTGGAGGTTATTCATAATGTAGGCCATGCGCTCTCTGTCAAACAGATGGCCGAAGAACTCAAAGTTGATCCCCGGAAGCTCTATTATCATATTCGGCTTCTGGAACAACATGGAATTCTAGTGGTCACCGAGACGCAAATTGTCGCCAATATCGCTGAGAAATTCTATCACGTCGCGGCTTATACATTTGACGTCGCGCCGACAGCCTTCAATTTTGAAGATGACGACAATCCCATTCACCAAACCTTGGAATTGCTATTCGATAATACAAAATTTGAGCTTTTGAACAGTGTCCGCCACGGTCTCATTAAACATGATGGGGGTGCGGATTCCTTACCCAGCAATATCGGGCGCGCCACCTATCGTTTAAATAAAGAACAAGCATTTGAGTTTATTACCAGACTTCAAGAATTACTTCAGTTTTTTGATGATGCATCAACGGGTAACGAAAAAGATCGCGATTTGTATTTATTTAGCTTTGCTTTTTTTCCAACGCATCCGTCATCAGATACTGATGATTCTGAAGAACAATAAAAGGGATTTACCTATCATCACAGGAGAGGATTCTCATGCACGACTTAGCACCCCGTTTAGCTGAACTTTTAGTAAACTACAATATTCCGATTGAAAAAGGCGAACTCGTGGTCATCAATGGCTCCCTTGAAGCCCTGCCCCTCGCCAAAGAACTGGCCAAAGCGGTGATTCGCAAAGGTGGCCTTCCGACCACCCTCTTGCAAATGCCGGATATGGCCGAATATATGATGATGCACGGCACGGATGAACAACTTGAAGCCGTCAATCCGTTTCAAAAATATGTTTATGAAACTGCCGATGTTATTTTTAGCATTGAAGCACCCAGTCATACCCGCGCCCTCGTTTCAGTTGATCCCTCCCGCATGCAACTGGCGATGAAATCCCATCAACCGATTATGTCGCGCTTTATGGAACGCCTGACGTCCGGTGAATTGCGCTGGAATCTGTCCGCTTATCCAACCCGCGCCGCCGCCCAAGAAGCGAATATGAGCTTTTTAGCCTATGAAAAATTTATCTATGAAGCCTATGGTTTACACCTCGATGATCCCGTGGCGCACTGGATGGGCGTGCGTGATCAACAAACCCGTTATGTCGATTGGTTGGCGGATAAGAAGCACGTCGAAGTGAAAGGCCCCGGCATTGATCTCACCTTTGATATGAAAGATCGCAGTTGGGTCAGTTGTCACGGTGACAAGAACTTCCCCGATGGCGAAATTTTCACCGGACCTATTGAAGAATCCGTGAATGGCACCGTTGAATTCAGCTATCCCAATTTCTATCTCAGTCAACAAGTGGACGGCATCAAGCTCCGTTTTGAAAATGGCAAAGTGGTCGAAGCGTCGGCTGAAAAGAACGAAGAGTTGTTGCTGACCCAATCGGATGTAGATGCGGGTGCCCGTTATTTGGGTGAATTTGCGATCGGAACCAACCGTTACATCCAAAATGTGACAGGTTCCACCCTCTTCGACGAGAAAATTGGCGGCACCATTCATATGGCTATTGGTCACAGTTTGCCCGAAACAGGCGGTGTGAATCAAAGCGCTGTTCATTGGGACATGGTTCACAATATGCGGGATGGTGGCGAGATTTGGGTAGATGGCGAACTCTTCTATCAAAGTGGTGAATTTTTGGTTGATTAGCATTCCGCGAATTTGCTTTATCCATCCCTAAAACCCTGTCCTAAAGTCCTAAAAAAAATGTTGGATTTTGGGACAGGTTTATGGTATACTAAGACGATGTTTTAGAACAGGTGTTCGCTGGCCTGTAATCCCGATAATTTCACAGTTCAAGATGACAAGATTTGCGCCGAAAAATCAGGTTACGCTATGCAAAACAACAAGGGCAACTCACCTTGTTATCCCGAATGGGATATTGGATTTGATTAAACTCCCGGCTATGCTATTTATCAGGGGCTTCAGGTCCACAACTCAAAACGCCAAAAAATAATCCTCACCATTGCGAAATTTTAAATTTTTGAGCTTTTATAACCCTTAAAAAATTTAATTTATATTTAAAACTTGCTTTTCAGGTAACATATGTATACCATATGTGTTGGTTCGTATTGTGAGGAGGTAGAAGTTGGCGATAAAGAGTGAATTTACTGTCAAAAACGCATATCAATATAATGAGAGTGGTCCGTGGCGTTGGATTACTTCGCATTTGTTGCGTTACAAGTATATTCTCATTGTGACGTTGATCTTAAAAGTCTTGGACTTTGTCTTTTATGCCTTAGGGCCTGTCTATGTGGGTGAAGCCGCTGATTTGGTCATGAACGGCGTGGGTGGTTCGCTGATAAATGCCGCTTTGATGGTCTTGTTGGTTTATATGTTGAGTGGGGCGGCTCACTTAGGGGGATCCTTGACGATGGAGTTCCTCGCGCAACGGATGGAAGTTGATTCGCGTGAAGAACTGTATCGTAGTCTATTGGGTAAGAGCCAAATTTATCATGACCGTCAACGGGTGGGCGATATTATGGCCCGCGCCACCGAAGATGTCCGTCAGTTGAATCCATTTGTGATGCCGGGTTTATCATTCATCTTCGAAACCGTTTTAGGGATTGGCGTACCCATTCTCTATATTGCGCTGATCGAACCTGAGCTCACCATTATCCCCATTGGTTTTGTCCTCATATATATTGTACTGGTCAAACTCTACGCCGACAATCTGTTGCCCGTCGTTCGTGATCAACGCGAACAATTTGGCAAGATGAACTCTGGTCTCGAAGAGAGTATCTCCGGCATTGAAGTAGTCAAAGCCAGTACCCAGGAAGACTTTGAACGCGCCAAGTTTGGGAAAAATGCCAAGGATTTCCGTGACTATTTTGTGAAACAAGGTCAAATCGAAGCCCGTTATTTGCCGCTTCTCTTCTTCGGCGTTACCTTGGGCTTGGTCTTCTTACATGGCTTGTGGCTCAACGAACAAGGTCGCATCTCATTGGCACAATTTATTGCCGTGATGGGCTTGATGGGTATTTTGCGCTTCCCCGCCTTCATCTCTATTTTCTCCATTTCGCTGGTGCAGATGGGGATTGCGGGCGCGGAACGGATTTTAGAGATCATCAAAACCGAAACCGATCTCGATCAAAATCTGGAAGGACACCGCGCTGATATTCAAGGCGAAATTGTCTTTGATAATGTGAGCTTTGATTTTGGCGATGATAAACCGGTTCTCGCGGGTCTCAATTTTACGATTAAAGCGGGGCAAACGGTGGCCATCGTCGGGCAAACAGGTTCCGGCAAGAGTACGCTCACCCAATTGGTGAATCGTACCTATGATACCACCCAAGGCCGCATCTTGATTGATGGGATGGACGTACGCGATTGGAACTTAACCGCGCTTCGTTCTCAGATTGCGAATATTGAGCAAGATGTGTTCCTCTTCTCACGGAGTCTGGCGGATAATATCGCATTTGGTCAACCGGATGCCTCGCGTGAATTGGTTGAACAAGCGGCGCATGATGCCCAAGCCCATGATTTCATTATGTCTTTCAAAGAAGGCTACGAAACAGAAGTTGGTGACCGAGGCGTGACGCTTTCGGGTGGTCAACGGCAACGGATTGCTTTAGCAAGAGCTTTCCTCGCTGACCCGCGTATCTTGATTTTGGATGACTCCACGAGCGCCATTGACAGTGCAACGGAAGACGAGATCCAAAAAGCCATTCATCGCATTCAAGAAGGCCGCACGACTCTGCTGATTACGCATCGTCTCTCGCAAATTCGCTGGGCGGATGTCATCTTGGTGGTGGATCAAGGTCAAATGGTGGGCGTGGGTACCCATGAAGAACTCCTGCGCACTTCGCCCCATTATCGCCGCATCTTTGCGCGCTACGATGTTGCGTTGCCGCCGTTGGAAGAAACTGCTCAACCGGAAACCGTCGCCGAATTAGGCTAATGAAGCGCATAACGAATTTGGATGGATCGGATACTGTAGTTTAAGAATTAAAGAACCCTCACCCCTCAATCCCCTCTCCCACGGGCAGTCGCAGAGCGACTTGTAGGCGAGGGGAAGCTCAACCTAAGTTGGTCGCAATTTACCGTGACCTCCGAATAGTATTGGGGGCAGGGGCTCATAGGGATAGGTTTTTATGGAATGGTAAAAACAGACGGGGGCGTGACCGCTACGGATTAATGGTAATTGTCATGTAAATCGGGTAAAAAACGGGCGGACACGCAGGTCCGCACCCTACTCGGTCTCAGTTTGTTCCGGTCCCGGAGGGCTAAGCCTTGCCAAAATCTTTTTCCCAATTATTTATACAATAACCATAAATCCATAGCTAAGAAACAGCGTCTTATAAATGGCCTGCGCCCGTCGCGGCCCGTGGTTTTAAACCCATTCATAGGGTGATGATTTTTAGCCCCGAATTTATTCGAGGGCGGCTGATGGTTCCAAAACATTGTCCCAAACTTAGGAGATATCCCCATTGGAGCGCAATCATTAAAAACCCG
>JBNLCD010000459.1:0-4833 GCA_050303635.1 Anaerolineae bacterium | reverse complement strand
CATTCAAATCAGGCAAAGCTGTTTCGTAATCTTCGAGTTGAGAATAAGCTAACCCACGACCAAAATAAGCTGAGGCGAATTGGTCATCGGCATTGAGGGCGACATCGTAATATTCAATTGCTTGCGTGAATTCTTCATTTTCAACGGCCACATCCCCTAAACCGAGGACGGCATCGAGATTATCTTCATTGTCTTCGTAAACAATTAAGAAATCAGCTTGCGCGGCTTCATAATCGCCCGTATCAAAATAGAGCCAACCCCGCGCAACACGGGCATCCTCAAGGGTTTCATCTAACTCGAGCGCGTTTGTGTAAGCCTCGATTGCTTCTTCAACATGCTCTTCGCCGACTTCAATTTCAGCGACACCCAGATAGGCATCAAGCAGTTTGTCATCTAGCTCAATCGCTGATCGATAATCTGCTTCAGCGAGATCAATTTCGTCATCTTCTAAATAGAGTTTGGCGCGGAGAACCTAGACTTCAGGATCGGGGCGTTGACTGAGCGCTGTGCTGTAATCACGTGTCGCTAAACGCGTATTGCCCGCGTCGTCATAATACATTCCGCGACCCACATACGCATCGACCAAACGGTTATTCAAGTTAATCGCTGTATCAAAATCAGATTTGGCATCGTCGGTGTTGCCTAAATGCATATGGAGGGAGCCGCGCAGAGCATAAGCTTCCGCGAATTCAGGATTGGTTTCGAGCGCTAAGCTCACATTGAATAGAGCACTTTCAAAATCACCGTTATCGAGTGAGAGTTGGGCTTGCCCCAAATACGCGAGACTGTTGGAAGCATCTAAGGTGGTAGCTTGCACAAAATCAGCCGTGGCCGCTTCTTGATTGCCGCGTGCTAAATGGACAAAACCACGTTCAGCATACAAGTCCGCTTGTGTAACATCTAATTCAATGGCGCGATTAAAATCGGAGAGCGCCACATCATATTCACCTAAAGCGCTATAGAATTTACCGCGTACGAGATAGGCCGGATTGAAATTCGAATCCAATTCTAAGGCGGTTTCAAAATCATCTTCAGCTTTAGTGCGATTTTCCGCTTCGCGATTTTCTAAATAGAGTGCGCCGTAAGCTTCTGCCCGTCGGACATAATGCAACGGGTTATCTGGATCTTGCAAAATTGCCGTGGTGTAGTTACTAATTGCCCGGCCATATTGACCTTGTTCCACCAAACTATTGTCGTAATCGCCCACATCGGCGACGGCAACTTCAGGGGTTGAGGTAAATTCGGCGGTAGCGGTGATTTCCGGCGTATTTTGCGTCGTTTGGGCTGATTCGTCATCATCTTCTGGTTGGAGAACAAAGATATAACCCAGCGCCACGATCGCGACAACGGCGACTAAACCAAGCAAGATACGGAGCATATTACTCCGTTTGCCATCCCCAACCATGGTGGCGGGTGAGGCTTGGGCGACTTGTTGGCTATCCGTGATAATGGTTGCGATATTGTCGACTTGGTCGCGGGCAATGGTTGCGGTGGCTTGGTTTTGAATATCCGTGCCCCGTCCTTCACCCGATACAGTCGGCCGCTCATGGGCAATGACCCCTAAAGTTTCATTTAGGGCATCGCGAAATTCAGCGGCGGTTTGATAGCGTTCATTAGGATTTTTAGCAAGCGCGGTATAGACCACTCGTTCAACCGAGTCGGTTACATTTAAATTGAGTTGGCGCGGTGAAGGTAAGGGTTCGTTGACATGTTTCATAATCACGGCAAACGGTGTATCCGCATCATACGGTACTTTGCCGGTCAACATTTCATACAACATGATACCCATGCTGTAAATATCACTGCGCTCATCCGCTTGTTCACCACGGGCAATTTCAGGGCTAATATATGCGGGAGTCCCGACAAATGCACCGCTCGCGGTCAATTGAGTACCACCACTGATAATACGGGCAATCCCAAAATCGGTTAACACCGGATGGGTATAGGATTTATCCGTAAACATCACATTGGCAGGTTTAATATCGCGGTGAATCATGCCCTCTTTATGGGCATAATGGAGGGCATCCGCCAGTTGACTGGTAATGCGTAAGCATTCATCCGGGTCAAGCGGTCCCTTTTGTTGGATGTAGTATTTCAGGGTTTCACCCTTAATATACTCCATCACCATATAATACCCTTCATCCTGCACATCAAAATCAATGACCTGCACGATGTGGGGATGCCGCAAATGCCCAACCAATTGGGCCTCGCGTTTAAATCGGGTTACAAAATCTTCGGATTCAGCTAAGTGGCTATGCATCACCTTAATTGCCACAAAGCGATCCATGCCGGGTTGGTAGGATTTGTAAACTTCGGCCATCCCACCCCGACCTAAACGCTCAACAAGCTCATACTTGCCCAAGCGCTTGCCAGTTAAGTCAGCCATAAATTTCTCCCGCTAAAAATTTTTACCACGCCACAATATTATGGCACAAAATGTGGGTATCTACTACTTATAGACACCGCTCTAATAAATTGAAACTCAAATTTAACTTTCAAAGGCTACATCATCGGTTGATTGTACCAAATTCAAGCCAGTTTCGGCATATTCAGCTAAAACTTCTTGCGCAATCTTCTCAAAGTCAATCTCAGGATGAGCCACCGAGGATGTGCAATCTTCGAGCAGATGGATTTTTTCGATGATGCGGGGTTGATCGCCAAAATAGCGCATCATCGAGGTGACGGTTTCAAGCACACAATGGCTTTTCGCCTGTCCGGCCACATAAATCCGATCATATTCACCGAGTAAGTCTAAGAATTGAACGTTTAAATCGCCCGAAGGTTCCGCCGGAACTTTAACTTCCGGTTCCATAATGGAGTAATGCTCAGTTTTGGGAATAGACCCTTTTTGCAAGAAAATGGGTTGGGCTTGCCGTGCCGCCGTATGATAAGCAATGGCTTCATACAGGCTGGGCGTCAGGGCATGGCCGGGTGTACCAATCAGGGTATGATACGGCCAAATCATCAAAACTTTCTTGGCCTGATTTTCGAGCTGATGCACATAATCAATGGACCAGTCGATTTCAAAAAGAGGTCGCCAGATACCTTTATCGACATCTTGGGTTGTAATCGCCGTATACGGTTCAGGGTGTTTGCCCCTGGCATTGACCCACCATGTCGGGAAAAAGATTTGACGCGGCACATGACTATCTAATGAGGCGGCAATATGCGTGATATTTTCCACATGACGATAGAGCCATTCAATGGTGCGGCGGGTATCCGCAACCGCACCGGGGACACTGAGGGCGCCATCTTCGTGGATAAAATCAATTTGGGTATCGACCAGTAACAAAAGCGTGCGCTTTTCATCGGTATAGGACGACTCGCTATTGAGAGCATAACCCGCATCAACGGCGCGCGCGGTTTGCGGCACAACAAGTTGACCCACGCGTTGGGGGTCATAAAAATCTGGAAAAGCCATAATGAATTACTATCCTTAAGAGAACTTATGTAGGCTGTCAGAAATTTTTTTCCAAAGATTTGTTACCTTTTTTGTAACACCAAAAAACTTTAAATGGGTTGAGATAACACCCTTTGTAAAAGTTTTGGTCAAGCTTTTACAAAAGCTTGGAAGGCCCTCTTCCAAAAAATCAATGGTTCACATAAGACAGCATGTGGCCATTGTAACGCATGCAAATTAATATCAGTTTAAAAGCACCTAGGCCTTAAAATATTTGGTGAAAGCAATTTCTGCCGCAACTTCACCCGCTTTGATCAGATCCCGACTCGCTTCTTCGTCATAGTCAATGATGCGGGTTACGGGCAGAAAATTATCCGGGGCGACAATCACGACATCAACTTCGCGGTAAGGTGGTTTTTCGCCATTGGCAAGGGCTTGTTGAATGTGCGCATTTTGGAGTTGGATCAATTCAAGGCTCACGCGGAATGACGCCAGCAGAGCCCAATCCAATGTCCACGTAATGGCTTCCCCAAAGTTTTTAGGCAATTCCCGCCGCAATTCAGGACTATTCCACGGCGTCATGAGCACCACCACGGCTTCCATCTTTTCGGTAATCGGACGCTCACTCACTGCGTCCAAAGCATCACCCAAAGGTGTATTGGCAACCACCGCACCATCCCAATAATATTGTAATTCCTCCGCCTCTTTATCATCGATGTCCGGCGTCCACGGATAAACCAGCGGAATACTACAACTCGCTAAAATACGATTGAGCGTGATGCCCTTTTTGAAGGTGGGTTGGTGCGCTAATCCAGCGCGCCGATTACAAAACGCGACCTGTTCACCTGTGCGGATATTGGTGGCTTCAATCAACAACAATTTTTCGCTGGCATTGATGCGATCTTCATCAAGATTGAAGCGATTGCGCATAGTTTGCATGAGGGGGCCGGTATCAATCAAATTATTCCAGCGACCAACAAGGCGTTCGCTCAAAAAATTAGGGAGCATCGGAATGGGTGGCCATGATTCTTCAGCGGGTGGTGAGGTGGCGCGGTCGGGCGACATGTGGGGTAACGTGACACCGATTGACTTTTTAAGAAATCGATTCATGATAAAACGGGTCATGCCACGCATACCGGGCGGGAGTCCTTGAATATCGCGTTCGCGTAAACTGAGCCAAATTTTTTCGAGTTCAGCGGCTGAAATATCTTGAGCAATCGCCGCGCCATTGACCGCCCCAATTGACGTGCCGACGATAACATCCGGCGTCCATGCGTCTTGATATTCAGCTTTGATGCCCGTCTTATTTGTTTTTTGCAGATATTTATAGACTCCGGCATGGAAGGCGCCGCGTCCGCCACCACCGGATAAAATCAATGTCCGAATTGGAGCCATTTCAGAATCCCTTTCCTTCAGATAGGTAATCTCACACT
>JBNLCD010000458.1:0-4867 GCA_050303635.1 Anaerolineae bacterium | reverse complement strand
CGGATATGGCGCGCTATATGGCGGCATCTGATATTTTGATTACCAAAGCCGGACCCGCGACTGTTTCTGAAGCCTGTGTGGCGGGATTGCCTATGATTATCAGCGGCTATATTCCCGGTCAAGAAGATGGCAACGTGACCCATATTGTGGAACATGGCGCGGGCGTCTATGCGCCGAGTCCGCACGAAGTTGCCAAAGCATTGGCCACATGGGTCAAGCAACCGCCGGAAGTTCGCCAAGAATATGCGGAACATGCCGCACACTTAGGCCGTCCTGAAGCCGCGTGGACCATTGCCCGCATCGTGCATGATTTAGCGGAACAAGCGCGGAGTTCAGCGATCAAGCTCAACAGTCAAAAGAATAATCCTGAATCATCAAGTGATACTAACAATAATTTATTGAATTGGTCACTGCCCGCAGATACCTACTAACAAAATCAGAAAGTGAGCAGACCTTATGCGTCCGAAAACCGCTTTAACTGTTGTATTTGTTTTCCTCGTTGTGGTTTTTCTCGTGCAAAATCGCGAAACGATGGACTTACATTTCTTATTCTGGGATTTCCGCATGTCGGCATCGTTGGTTTTGTTGGTGAGCGTGCTCGTGAGTTCGCTCATGGGGTATATTTATGGTCGGGTCGATGATGATATCCGCGAGCGCCGCAAGAAAGAAAAGCTAGAGAAAAAAGTCGCCGCCATGGAGACGAAAGAATAGTCTGATCAAGGCGCTAGTTAATTGAGAAAATACGGGACACGGGTTCAAAATCCGTGTCTTTTTTATTGATGGGGACGACCTTAGTGCGCTGAATAATTAAACGCGGGCGAGGCATGCCTCGCCCGTTTTTGTATCACCATTATTTTGTCAAACTTCATTAGCACTCTAGCGCCATTCTCAATGGGTTGGTGGTAAATTTAATTTTAGACGGGAAATAAATGAGACCACGGCGTGCCGTGGCCCTACTCAGCAAAAATCTCCACGATTTTGTGAGCATTGCCCAATTTCAGCCTTTTAAAACACATAACTAACCCCAACTTGGGGACCATCTGCTACAATGGAAAAGCTGAAATCTGAACTTATACGAAAGGAGCCTTTATGACTCCAGAATTTCTGGTTGAAATTCTGGGTGACCGCGAACTCGCTGATCAAGTTACCCAAGTTTTGCTTATTATTCTCATTGTTATTGTGCCACTTGGTTTACCGCTTGTTGTCCGGATTATTGGACGAACCCTCAAAAGCTTATTTCATCGTTTGGTCGAGAATGAACTCGGTGATCAGATCATCGATTCATTTTTTGCGCCGCTTCAATTTATCATTACCATTGCCAGCGTCTGGGCGGGACTATCCATCCTGACAGTCGACCTCGACTATAAAATTCCGCAACGTTTTCTGGATACGACCGCTTCCGTGTTGATTACGCTCGGCATATTCTGGGCGATGTTTCGGTCGGTGGATGTGGTGGCCGATTATGCGCGCCGCTTTGCGGATGATAGCAATAATCTGCTCACCCGCAATATGTTGCGCTTCGGGAATCAATTGGCAGAAGCCATCGTCATTTTGATTGGCTTTGTCGTGGTGATGGGTGAATTGGGGTATGACCTCAACGGCTTGATGGCGGGGCTGGGTCTAACCGGTTTAGCCGTAGCGTTGGCCGCTCAAGAAACATTGGCTAATCTGATTGGCTATTTTGCAATTATGGCCGATGCGCCGTTCCGCGTGAGTGAATATATTGAAATCAAAGGACGTTCGGGCACGGTCGAAAATATCGGTTTTCGGAGCACCCGTCTGCGCCTCCTCGATCAATCGCAAGTGATCATCCCGAATCGGACGGTGGCCAACGAAACCATTACCAACTGGTCACGCCTGCATAAACGCCGCTTCGAAATCACCCTTGGTCTGAAATATGATACATCTGCCGATAAAATTCGGACAATTACCAAAGCCTTGCGGGATTTACTGGAATCTCATGAGCGGATTATTCATGATGGCTCTGAATTTGTGCAATTCGTTGATTTTGGCGAAACGTCGCTTGATTTGCTCATTCTTGGCTATTTCGATATTGCGGATTGGGAACAATTTCAGGCCGCCAAGCAAGATTTACAGTTAGATTTCATTGAAATTTTGGAAAAGAATGGTGTGGAGCGGGCCTTGCCGACCCAATCATATGTGATCAATCCCGCGCTTGATCCGAGTGTCCAAATTCCACCGCCAGTTGAACCATCTGAGGGAGAAGCTTAGCCCATGCCGACAGAACTCGTTTTAATTCGTCACGGTGAAACGGATTGGAATGTCGAAAAACGGTTTCAAGGTCAAGGAACCGTTCCGCTGAATGATAATGGTAAGACGCAAGCCGACCAACTCGGTCAATATTTTGCGGAGAATCCACCGCGCGCCAAGTTGATCTATTGCAGTGATTCCATTCGTACCAAGCAAACCGCCGCGCTGATCAATCAATATTTGAATTTACCGATTGAGTACGAAAAGCGGGTCCGTGAAATTGATGTCGGTCAGTGGCAGGGGTTAAATGGCGCAGAAGCCGAAGCATGGGACCCCGAACGGCGTAAGTTGTTCCTGAATGATCCATTTACCCACGGTTGTCCCGATGGGGAAAATTATACGCAGTTGGGGACGCGTGGTGCAGAAGCCTTCCAAGAAATTGCGCAAAAACATCCGGATGAACAAATCTTAATTGTGTCGCACGGCGCACTCATTCGCTATAGCATCTTGCGGCTGATTCCTGATGCAGTATTAGCGGGACACACGCTCAATACGAGTCTTACCACGTTGATTTATGATGATGGCAACTGGCAATTGGTCAGTTATTCGCAGGTTCCGCATTTAGCCTAAAATTTAGATCCATCAAAACGAGACAAAAGACTGGCGTTTAGCTGTATGCATAAAACGTGAAATGAATGTGGCTAAATCCAGTCTAATTTGTGTCAAAAAACAGCAATTTCAAAGGGTATTTCTTGGCCTAGAAACACGCAACAATTTCGGGACAAAATTGCGTATTTTACAGGCTAGGCAAATCTGAGAAACGCGACGATAATGAGCCGCGCCTCCCAAAAGGATGCACCCTCATTCGCTAGGTTTTGAGCATAGGAGATTTGCTTAATGAAAGGGTGGATTCTATCCAAGTACAATACCCAAACCCTACCTGAAGATTCTTATGAAAAACAGAAAATGCTGGATGTTGCCGCCGAACGGGGTTGGCAAGTCGATTTAGTCTCGCCGGAACAATTTGAGTTAATTGTCACGCGCGATGACCGTAAGAGCGTTTTATTTAATGATGAAGTTACGCCGCTACCGGATTTTTTCTTACCGCGTATGGGAGCCGGGACCACTTATTTCGGTCTAGCCGTTATTCGCCATATGGAACGGCTGGGTGTGCAAGTCATCAATTCATCGAGCAGTATTGAAACAGTTAAAGATAAGCTCTATACCCAACAGATTTTGGCCCAAAGCGGTTTGCCTGTGCCGAAGACCATGTTGGCTAAGATTCCGATTAACATCGAAGTTGTCGAAAAACAACTGGGTTTTCCGGTCGTTGTCAAAACCCTGTCTGGTGCGAAAGGTGTGGGGGTGTATTTATGCGAAACACCAGCCCATCTGAAGCATTTGATGGATTTTATCGAAGCTACGGATAGCAAAATCAATATCATCCTGCAAGAATTTATTGCCACCAGTCATGGCCGTGATTTGCGCGTCTTTGTCGTTGGCGGGCGGGTTGTCGCCTGTATGCAACGTTCTTCAGCCGATGGTGATTTCCGCGCCAATTATTCACGCGGCGGCAATGCGGTTGCCCATCCGATTTCGCCTGAAATTGAATGGCTCGCGCTCGAAGCCACGCGTATTCTTGATCTGGATATTGCAGGCGTTGACCTGTTATTTGACCATAATCATTTCAAGATTTGTGAAGTCAATTCCTCACCGGGTTTTCAAGGCATTGAATCCTGTCACGATATCAGTATCACCCATGAAATCTACAATTACATCCGCATTCGTCTCGGCATGTTCGACACCGAACCCATAATGCCGATCATATCCTAAAACTATGGAATGGGCAGACAAGCTTCTTTGCCTGCCCACCTTCTATTTCTGAGTTGGTTGTTCAGCCCCAAACGCGGTATAGTTGGCACGCCTATTTCAAAGATATGGAGGGCCAATCATGCCTGATTCTCCACTTTTAACGCTTGATAAAATGTTTGAGTACAATCTGTGGGCTAATCTCACGGTGATGGAAATTTGCCGTGATTTAAGCGACGAGCAGTTGAGTTTTGAGGTTGCGGGTGCTTATCGGGGTATTCGCCATTTTTTGCGCCATATTGTCACTTCCGAAAGTTATTATGTTTATCGCATGACAGGCAAGGAGCTCTGGGACGAGGATTTGAGCTGGGATAATTTACCCGTGGCGACCATTTTGGAACGGGCCAAGGTGTCCGGCCAAAGTCTGATTGATATTGCCAGTCAAGTTGATCCCACCGGCAGTCATAACGGTGTTGATGATGATAATGACAATAAACCATTCACCTATTACAACTGGACGCTCCTAACCCAAGCGCTGATGCATGGTGTTGAACATCGCACCCATGTCAAAGTGCTTTTGACGCACCTTGGGATTCCACATAATGATTTATCAGCGTGGGATTATGTTATCGCCCATCAGTAAAGCGCCTTCAGAAAAAACATTTCCAGACATACCCCAAGAAGGCAAAGATTTTTTGTCAATTTTGAGCACGGTAGGCTGAAGCCATACCGCTACGCAAAAAAACAAGCATGCTGAAGCAAGCTGGGATTTCCGCACTGGCTTGAGCTCCCCTTTTCCCCCTGAAATGTGTGGTAGAAGGGGTTGGATTTCATTTTTTAGGGTATA
>JBNLCD010000457.1:0-4886 GCA_050303635.1 Anaerolineae bacterium | reverse complement strand
TGCCATTGAGATACCACGTAAATCACCGATTTGCTCATAAATATGGAGGGCTTTTTCGTGATGGGCTAATGCATCTGTTGAGCTATCATCTATATAGGATTTGAAATTGCCAGCGACAGTATGACAATCAGCCTGTACCTTTGGTGAACCAAAATTTTCGCTGATATCTAAAGCCTTTAGCAAATAAATACGATAGGTTGAGGCTTGTTCCTTGGTCAATATTGAAAAAACCGAACCCATTTCACGATAACCAAGTGCCAGAAAATCATAGTTTTGTTCTTTTTGGGCTAATATGATGCATTGTTGTTGATAACTCCGCGCCACTTCACGCTGGCCCATCCGTTCGGTATACATCCCCATCCAATAATATAAACCTGCATTTTCCTGTTGCTGAAGGGCTTGCTCAACATAATACGCACCTTCAGGGGCTTGTGATCGAATCAGCCAGAAATCGCACAATGCCAAAACAAGGCGGACGCCATCTTCAATTTTATGACCATCCATTGACCAATCCAAAGCCGCACGTATATTGTCCTGCTCAATATCTAAAGCATTCAATGCTTCGATATAATATCCTCTATACATGCGTGTTGCTTGGTTTTCGGCATACTCAGTCAATGCGTTGAGATGGATATTTTGTACTTCAGCAACGCGTCCATCTGTTTCTAATTTTTCGTGCGCATATTGCCGAAGCAAGGGATGCATTACATAGCGTCGGCCATGACCATGACTAATAAGTGAGCGGTGCCCAAGCGTTTGTAATGTTCGTAGCGAAGCACCTGTTACTTGCTGGAAAAGTTCGTGAGTAAATCCACCTCGGAATACGGAAGCCTTCATAAATGCTTGGCGTTCTGCTTCATTCAGACGATTCCATGTCGGATCAATCAGCGCATGCATACTACGTTGACGTTCCGGCATATCGCCTAATTCAGCACTCAAAAATTCGAGATTTGCTTCTATTTCATTGGCAATTTCCGCAATTGACAATATATCAACCCATGTGGCCGCCAAAACCAAGCCGAGCGGCAAGCCCCCTGTAACATGGACAATGCGTGCAATATCACGTTTTTCAACTTCACTGATCACAATTGTGGGACGCATCATATGCGCGAGTTCAATAAATAACGTATCACCAAATTTAGATACCGGTTGGAGATAATACACGGTTTCCGCAATCAAATTTAGCTGTTCACGACTCGTTGCAATAATTTTCACACGTGGCGTTTGTGCCAATATATCTGATAAAAGATTGGCACCACTCAACACATGCTCAAAATTATCAAAAATCAACAAGAGTTCTTTTTCACGACAGTAATTTAGAAGCGTTTCTTGCGGAGATTGACTGTCACTAGTCGTTAATCCGAGAGAAGCTAATATCGCAACCGCAATATCATTAGGATTACGGAGGACTGTCAGATCAATAAAAACAGCACCATGTTCATAATCACCTTGGATAAGATGGCTAAGTTCTAATGCTAATCGTGATTTTCCCATACCCCCAGCCGCAACAATGGATACTAGGCGAATATCTGGCTTAGCCAGTAAATCTTGCAGATCAGTTAATTCATCATCCCGGCCAACAAAGGGACCCGTTGTTACAGGTAGGGCAGGACGTTTCTGGCGTGTATTTTCAGCAGAGGATGGCGCGCCAATTAAGCCCAATTCGCGCGCGAAAGCAATCGCTTCGGTGCGCCGACTGGTACCCAATTTACTATAGATGGTTTTGTTATACCAACGCACTGTGCCTTTAGTGATAAAAAGCTGATCGGCAATTTCTTGATTGGAATAACCTTGTGCCATCAAATCAAGTATTTCGATCTCACGCGGCTTGAATTCTTCTATGGGTGCTGGTAGCCCATCATTCATCGTACACTATCTCAATATGTCTAGCTTGGCAAATAGGTGAGGCAACTTACAAGTTTATTATACGGTTGTTTTGATTAAACGCGATTTTTTGAAAGACCTCCCCTAGAGGAGGTGATGGCCCCCCTACCTTCTCCCTATAGTGAAATTATCGCCTGCAACTTAAGGAGATGATCTCATGTTCAAGTTGTTCAATCGTCAAACCCAAAATACTGTCAAAGACTTTTATGCTGAAATCGGCACCGATACCGAACATGAACTTACCAGGCTTGCCGCCCAACACATTTCCCTACATAGAATTGTCGGTAGTGTTGGACGTGCCGCTGAACTCGACGAGCATTTCCGTTCAAAAGGTCGCGGGTGGTCAGACCGTCATCAATCTATTCAAAATATGATGCAGGCGGGGCAACCTCTGCCACCTATTCAAGTCTTCAAATTCCAACGAGGTACTCAACCCGAATATTATGTGGTTGACGGTCATCATCGTGTTGCGGTTGCGCTTAAATTAGGCTTTGAGAGTCTCCATGCTGAAATTACGGAAGTTACTCTCAATGGCTAAAACAAATTCAGTTCATTTTTAGCAACTGTCCATATACTCTAATTTGATTAGTTGTGCCAAGCCAATCATAGATCAGGCTGGGATATTTCGTTCCTAGAAAATACTTTTTACCCAAAAATGAATATGTTTGTTTATTACCTGACCTCGAACACAATAATTTTGCTACATTAACCATCAATCCCCGACTATTGACACCTTGCTGTCCATGCTATAATGCCCAACAGGGATATCAATCAATCATCAGCAAAGGAAAATAGAGTTAAAGCAACCATGAAATACATGACCAGTGCCGAAATTCGTCAGACTTTTCTTGATTTTTTTGAGGAACATCAACACCAACCTGTGCCATCCTCTTCCATTGTGCCGGGGAATGACCCCACCCTGCTCTTTACGAATGCAGGCATGGTGCAATTTAAGGATGTGTTCTTGGGCATGGATAAGCGCGATTATAGCCGCGCCACCTCTGCCCAAAAATGTATGCGTGTCAGCGGGAAGCACACTGATTTAGATAATGTGGGTCCCAGCAAGCGGCACCACACCTTTTTTGAAATGATGGGAAACTTCTCCTTTGGCGATTATTTTAAACGAGAAGCTTGTCTGTTCGCCCATCAATTACTCACCCAGGCTTACGGGATGCCGGAAGATCGTCTTTTCTACACCGTGCATCACGAAGATAAAGAAGCTTATGATATTTGGGTAAATGATGTCGGTATTCCCAAAGAACGCGTTTGTGTCTTGGGTGATAAAGATAATTTCTGGATGATGGCCGATGTGGGACCCTGTGGTTATACTTCCGAAGTTCACTGGGACAATACGCCCGAAGCCGGCATTGAATCTGCTCAAGCTTCATTTGATGCCGAGGATGGCCGTTTCCTCGAAATCTGGAATCTGGTGTTCATGCAATTTGAAGCGCAAGCCGATGGCACCCGTATTCCTTTGCCGAAAACGGGCGTTGATACGGGCATGGGGCTTGAACGCGTGGTCTCAGTGTTGCAAGGCGTGGACAATAATTACGAAACCGATCTTTTCTTGCCTATTATTAAAGCAATTCAAGGTCTGACGGGTGATTCCGATGAAGCTCGTGATGCCAATATTGTGCCGTATCGCGTGATCGCCGATCACTTACGGAGTGCATCGTTCATGATTGCTGACGGCGTACGTCCGGGCACCCAGGGGCGTGATTATATTTGCCGCATGATTTTGCGCCGTGCCATGCGCTTTGGTAAGAAACTGGGCTTTGAAGATCCCTTCCTTGCGACGGTCGCCGATGCCGTGATTGCGAATATGGGTGTTATTTATCCAGAACTCGAAGAACAAGCGGAAACCATTCGCCGCACCATTACGCTTGAAGAAAAACGTTTCTCCCGCACGATGGATCGTGGTTTGGCTGAACTTGATAATTTATTAGTTGAACTGCCCGACGGTGGCGTACTCGGTGGTGAACCGACCTTCTTCTTGCATGCAACATTGGGTTTGCCCTTCGAAGTCACCCGCGATATTGCAGAAGAACGTGGTTATACCGTCAATGAAGCCGAATTCCGTCAAGAACAAGCCAAGCACGCTGAAGCTTCCAAGCAAGGGGGTGTGTTTGGGGATATTGATGTGGGCAAGGCCTATACCGACCTACTCGAAAGCTTGCAAGCAGACGGTTTTGCAGGTATTGATTACGATCCCTATCATGAAATTATCCTTGAAACGCAAATTGTCGCGCTGACCCAACAAGGCCAACCGCTTGAATCGGCGAGCGTCGGTGACCGCATTGAAGTGGTTTTGGCTAAGACTCCATTCTATGTGGAAAGTGGTGGTCAAGTCAGCGATACCGGTACTATCGAAGGCCCGGAGTTTGTCATTGATGTTGAAGACGTCCGCCGCCCTGTGGGGGGCTTGATTGTCCATATTGGTGAAGTGGTGCAAGGCCAAGTTGCGAATGATGTGCCCGCGATTGCTAAAGTTGATGCCGAACGGCGCGCGGATATTACCCGTAATCACACGGCAACCCACTTACTCCATGCGGCCTTGCGCAATAATCTCGGTACCCATGTGCAACAACGGGGTTCATTGGTGGCACCCGACCGTTTACGTTTCGACTTTAGCCATGAATCCGCGATGAGCGACGAAGAAATTCGCACGATTCAACGTGAAGTGAATACACACATTTTGGCCGATCATATCGTGAATCCAGTCTGGAAATCACTCGACGAAGCGAAATCCGAAGGGGCGATGGCTCTCTTTGGTGAAAAATATGGCGCAGAAGTCCGCACCGTTTCTGTGGGTGAAGCCGATGACCGCTACAGCTACGAACTGTGTGGCGGTAATCATGTTGACCACACGGCCTTCATTGGTTCATTTGTAATTACGCAAGAAACATCGGTAGCCCAAGGGATTCGTCGGATTGAAGCGCTTACGGGTAAAGAAGCCGCGCATTATGTTGAACAACGCTTAAACACGCTCCATAACGTGACTC
>JBNLCD010000456.1:0-4925 GCA_050303635.1 Anaerolineae bacterium | reverse complement strand
CCCTCGCCAAATATTCAGCCGATTTGGTATTTGTTGCGCATATTGAAGAATTTGTGCCCATTATCCAAGCTGAAGCACTTGATACTTTGCCACTCGATATTATGTGGAACGTGGATGCCAATTTCCGTGATCCCGCTGAACGTTGGGTGGGGCTCACCGGCCATCTCGAAGATAATGAATTTGTGATGAGCGGTGTGGCTTTAGCTCAATCATCAAATAGTAAACCTCTCGCTGAACGCTTCGTCCTCTATCTTTACAGTCGCAGTAATCAACAAGAATTAGTTGCCTACACGGGCCACTATTCATTCTTGGCTTTCGGTGTAGAAACCCCAACTGATATGCCGCAATTGGTTGACTTAGAATTGCCGCAATTTGGGGCGATCTATGATAGCAATAGTTTGACCAATGAACCCAGCAATGAAGTTGCCGCAACCCAATAAATCACGATGGATTGGGCAAAAGTTATCCCCGTCATTATCTCTATATTAGTCATCATTTTTGTCGCAATTATTAGCGACTATTCCAAGACAATTGCCGCCATCACAGCCACTATGCCGTTAACCGCTCCGTTAAGTTTTTGGATTGTTTATGCCGCTGAAGACGGTAATATCGAAAAAACGACTGAATTTGCCCTTGGCTTGGTATTTGGAATCATTCCCACTCTTATTTTTGCCATAGCCGCTTGGCAAGCCGCCCGTAATGGTCAGAAATTAGTTCCCGTTTTAGTCATTGGGTATTTAGGTTGGGGAATTAGTCTGCTAAGCTTGCTTGGCCTACGACGTTGGCTAGGATAATAACCATTGATGGCGCGATTTTTCCGCGAAAGAAAACCAAATCATAAAACACCGCCGCTCCTACTGATTGTGTTCAACCTTATTTTAGTAGGACTTTTATTGTTACCCCTTGGCTATTTGATCATACGGGCTAGTGAAGACTGGCAAGATGCCTCAGAATTTGTCATCCAAACGCGTATTCTTAAAGTTTTAGGCAATAGTGTCCTTCTCGCACTGGCTGTCGCATTCGGGTCCGTTGGCATCGGTGTGCCCTTAGCGTGGGTAACCACCCGGACGGATCTTAAAGGCCGGCGCTATTGGACAGTCTTATGCACCTTGCCGCTTGTTTTGCCTTCTTACGTGGGCGCATTTGCCTTATTAAGTGCGATTGGTCCGAGCGGGATATTACAAGATTGGCTGGGTGTTGAACGGTTGCCCGATATTCGCGGATTTTTCGGCGCTTGGTTTTCAATTAGTTTATTTGCCTTCCCCTATGTCTTTCTCAGTGTAAGGGCTGGTCTACGCGGACTAGACCCTCAACTTGAAGCCGCTTCGTTAGCATTAGGTCATAATCGCTGGGCAACATTTCGACGTATCACCTTGCCCCAATTATTACCGTCTATTCAAGCGGGGGCACTCTTGGCTATGCTCTATGCGCTGAGTGATTTTGGCGCGGTAGCCTTTATGCGTTTTAATTCGTTTACACGGGTGATTTTTATTCAAAATACGCAATCCTTCCGGCCAGCGCGGGTCGCCATGCTTTCACTCGAACTCGTCTTGCTCGCTATCTTGATTTTGGTCATTTCGCGGTATATCGAAGGTAATGCCCGCACTTATGAACGTAAATCAACCCGTCAAGCTGAACGGTTACGGCTGGGAAAATGGCAATTGCCTGCTCAATTATTTGTCGCAAGTGTGGTTTTATTTGCGCTCGTGGCTCCGGTGGGGGTGATTAGTTATTGGCTGATTAATGGTCTGCAACATGGCGAAAAATTGAATATTATTTTGGAACCATTGCAAAATTCAATGCGCGTCGCTGGATTAGCGGCTCTAACCGCTGGTATTGCGGGGTTACCGCTGGTCTTTTTGCAAGTTCGTTATCCTAATCAACTGAGTCAATGGCTGACGATTGGCGCATCTCTGGGATTTGCCTTACCGGGCGTTGTCGTGGCTATTTCATTAGTATTTATGGCTACCCGCTATGCGCCGAGTATTTATCAAACCATCCCATTGCTCATTTTTGCCTATGTGGTACGTTTTTTGCCGCAATTGTTAGGACCGCTCCGCGCCAGCTTATTACAGGTTAATCCACATATTGAAGAGAGTGCGCAGACATTAGGTAAATCGCGCTGGCAAGTGCTAACTTCGATTACTGCACCCTTGATTCAAAGTGGTTGGGTAGCCGGGGTTGCCTTAGTCTTCTTAACTACCCTCAAAGAACTGCCCGCCACGCTCATCCTGTCGCCGCTGGATTTCAAAACATTGGCGACCCAAATTTGGTCAGCCACCAATGAGTCTTTTTATGCGCGCGCCGCCGCGCCAGCTTTAGTTTTGGTGTTTATTTCAGCTTTATCCCTGATTTATGTCTTAGAACCAGATGATGAATAACGCTATGTCTATCTTAAATTGTCAGCAAGTCGCTAAATATTTCAACGAGACACCCGCCGTGCAAGATTTAACGCTAAGCGTGGAAGCGGGTGAATTTCTCGCGCTGTTAGGTCCAAGTGGATGTGGTAAAACAACCTCATTGCGTTTGATTGCTGGTTTAGAAACACCGACGTCAGGCACAATTGATCTTTATGGGCAAGCTGTGGCGAGCGAAACGGCGTGGCTACCTGCGCATCAACGCCGGGTAGGCCTAGTCTTCCAAGATTATGCATTATTTCCGCACATGGATGTCGCCCATAACGTAGGCTATGGCTTAACAGGTAATTGGTCAGGGAAGCAAGAACGAATTATTGAAATGTTAGCCTTAGTTGGTTTGGATGATATGGGGAAACGCTATCCTCATGAACTTTCCGGTGGTCAACAACAACGCGTAGCTCTGGCCCGCGCTTTGGCTCTCCAACCGCAACTCCTGCTCCTTGATGAACCTTTCTCTAATTTAGATGCCAATTTACGCTGGCAGGTTCGTGAAGAGGTACGACGTATTGTGAAAGAACTTGGCATAGCCACGGTATTAGTTACCCATGACCAAGCCGAGGCATTTAGTTTAGCGGATGAAGTGAGTGTGATGCTCAACGGCGTCATTCAACAAACCGCAACACCCGCCAAACTCTATCAAGAACCGAGTAATGTTGAGATTGCGCGTTTTGTGGGCGATGCCAATATCTTAACGGGTGAAGCAAATGGGGAAACGGTGGCAACTGTCTTAGGGGATTTGCCTTTGCTGAAAAATCAGCATGGCAAGGTAGATGTTTTGATTCGTCCCGAACATTTGGTGCTTGAAATAAACCCCAATATAACTTCCAATGCTGAAGTTGTTGGATTAAGTTATTTTGGTCATGATCAGATTATCCGTGCAAAATTACATCAACACGACACTATTTTACAGATTCGAACCAATCAATCTGTCCAACGCGGGCAGTCCGTGCATATTACCATTGATCAGCCAGTTTTGAGCTTTAGTCAATCCAATTAGGATTCGTTCGTCTCAAAAACTTTTTGGGGCAGAACATCGATCAAAATATTCATAAAATTATCCATCGTAAAAGGTTTGCTAATACAGCCATCAAAACCTTGCTCGCGCAGACGATTCATTTCCGACGGAATAACATTTGCAGTGAAGGCAATGACTGGTAAATCGGCAATCGCTTGTGTGTTGCGAATCGTATCTTTCACTTCATGCCCATTCATACCCGGCATTGATAAATCTAATAAGACAAATGTCGGCTTAAATTGTTCTAGATATTCAATGGCTCGTTCCCCGCTATTTACCACTGAAACCGAGGCCGCACCAAGATGTTCTAGCAAACGTTTTGCGATAAAAGCATTATCTTCAGAGTCGTCCACTACTAACACATGCCAATGACTAATATCGTATTTTCCTGTCATGATTCCATTTTAATCCATCTATAAAGAAACTTTATAACAAGTATCCTCATTTATAATAGTTTTGCAAATATAAAATTTGTATACAAATCATTATTGCGAGCAACATATTATAAACTTTGTGGAATTTGAATCATGGCATTCGTTCTACGGCATACTAATAGCCTTGCTACGGACGGGTTACTAATGTCACAGGGACATCCAACGTTTCATTTTGCCGCCAAATTTTCACCGTAATAGAATCACCGGGGGCCGTCTGCGCCATCAGATATGAAATTAAATCATCCATTGTTTTGATCGGTATATCATCAACTTGGAGAATGATATCAAAATTATCATCATTGGATGCATTGACGGATTGTAGTCCTGCCGTGTCAGCCGGACTATTTTGGACAACATCGTGAATAATAACGCCGCGTATATCGCTGGGTAAATCCAAAGATTCAATAAGGGATAGATTGACATCTATCCCTACAATACCCATATAACTGTAACTGACTTTACCATTCGCAATGAGTTCTTCGGCTACACGCTGGACCAAGTTACCCGGAATAGCAAATCCAACGCCTGAGTTGCTCCCAGAGTCACTTAATATTTGCGAATTTACCCCGATCACTTGCCCATTAAGATTAAGAAGCGGACCGCCGCTATTACCGGGATTGATGGCCGCATCTGTTTGAATGACGCCACCTATTGAAAAATTACTGAGGCCGCTAATGGTCCGATTTAACCCACTCACAATACCTGTGGTCAGCGTCCAATCTTGACCGTACGGACTTCCAATGGCTAAGACAGTTTCACCAACTACTAGATTATCTGAATCGCCAAATGCTAAGGGAACCAGTTCCGTTGCATCTCGATCAACTACGAGTACAGCTAAATCTGAGTCAGGATCAACCCCGACAATGGAGGCAGGCACAAGCGTACCGTCGAAAAATTCAACTTCAATAGAACGGGCATCTTCAACGACATGATTATTGGTGACGATATGCCCGGCGGTATCAATAACAAAACCTGAGCCAGTGCCTGTACTGGTAAAGCGGCCATTGGATACTGTGATATTAATGGCGACGACCGATGGACTGACTTCATTATAGATTG
>JBNLCD010000455.1:0-4929 GCA_050303635.1 Anaerolineae bacterium | reverse complement strand
ACAGTAAAACTAACCATAGCCTCTGTTGGCTCCGATCTGGCCGCATCCCCGCAGTGGATTTAGCCTGACATAATCCGTAATTTCAATTTGGACCGTATTAAGTACAAATGGCAGGGTCCGTTTAGCATTACCTATGCCTACAAGCTATGCCCTGCTCCCCGTATATAGGCAAACTGTCCGCCGAAATCATGGAGTATTTTGGTTTGGGGTATAACAAAAAGAAAACAGCTTCTAAGGCGCGAAGTGGGGGAATTGGGATAACAATTATGCCTCAGAGCTGTTTTCTTTTGTGTATGAGCTAGCCACATTTCACCATCTCAGGTTCCATGCTGATCTAAAGATACAAAAGTCCATTTCTGGTGTATATATCCCAAATGGGATAATTTCCATTCTCTGTGTTATTATCGTTTTTAGAAAACTAAATAATACGTGTTTTTTTACCTATCTTTTGTTGGCTTGATTGAGCGAAAACTCTAAACTCTGTACAATAGGTAGTAATGTCTCACGGCAAAATAGACATTAGATACAGATTTAAGATATGCTTATTTTTTCAGCTGACTTATTAACTGCATCAAAATTTGAGGGAGAATGAGGACAACCGTGTCGAGTTTGGTCTTGCATAACACTTCCTTTGTAGGGCGGCGTGATGATATTGTAGAAATCACCAAGCGCTTGCGTGATCCTGCTTGCCGCTTACTTTCGCTGGTCGGTATGGGGGGCATGGGCAAAACGCGCCTCGCGCTTGAAGTTGCCCAACAAATTGAAGATGAATTTGAAGATGGCGTTTATCTGGTCCATGTCGAAGATGCCCATCATCTTGTATCCGCCATTTCTTATGCTCTTGATTTGAGTTTTTATGAACAAGAACACAGCACGCTGATTCGGATCTTGCATTTCTTGGGCAATCAACAAACTTTGCTTATTTTAGATGGGTTTGAAGCTCATCTTAACGAAACGAGCATCGTGGTTGATATTCTGGCGAATATTCCGCAAACCAAGATTCTCATCACATCGCGGCACCCACTGAACTTACAAGAAGAGTGGCTCTATGCGGTTGAAGGTTTAACCATTCCCCCGCATACGGATGTCGTCAATCCAGATGACTATTCCGCCATTCAGCTATTTATGCAACGGGCGGCACGCGTCAACTATAATCTCTCACTGGATGCTGAAAAAGATGCGGTGATCGAGCTCTGTCGTATTTTACAGGGGATGCCTCTGGCTTTAGAACTCGCCGCCACATGGACCAATATGTTGTCATGTACCGAAATCATCACCGCGATTCAGACCAATCTCGATTTTTTGACTTCATCTCTCAAAAATATTGATGAACGGCATCGGAATGTCAAAGGCGTATTGGAATATGCGTGGACAATGCTCACACATGAAGAACGGCAGGCCTTAGAATCTTTGTCGGTCTTTAGCGGATGGTTTCAGTGGCAGGATGCCCAAGCTATTACTAATATTAATTTGGCAGTGCTTTCTAATCTCATTCAGAAATCGAATATTACGGCCAATGAACGCAAACAATATCGTTTGCATGCTCTCATCCGCCAATATGCTTATGATCATTTAACTGAGAATCAAGATGATTTCACGCGTTTGCATGACCGTCACTGTCTCCATTATTTGGAACATTTGCGAGATTTGAATGCTGATTTACGCAATGAAAATCAAGCCGAAGCCTTAGATTATATTGAGCGCAATCTTTCCAATATTCAATCCGCTTGGGATTGGGCGGTCGAGCATGATGTATGGCAACTCATTACGCAAGTTGTTGACTCCCTTTATGTTTTTCATGCGGCGCGGGGTCGGCTAAATGAATTTTACGAAATTATGCGTGACTCGTTACAGCAATTGGGTGAAGCACGGCCACCATTTCAGGCTATTCTAAATTATTATTATGCCGATACTTTATACCATATTGGTCAAGGTGCGCTGGCCCTCAAACATTTGCAAAAGACATTTGAGCTCGCGACTGAACATGATGTCCAGCAAATTCTCCCTTTGGCTTATCGTATACGCGGTGCTTTGCACACTCAAAATGGGGAATACGAACTAGCGCATGAAGCCTTACAAACTGCCTTGCAAATGGTTCAAGATCAGCATGATGAGTGGCACACTGCCCAAATTTTGGTATCGTTGGCCTCACTGTCTCATTTTAGGACCAATTACACCGCGTGGCACGAATATTGTGAGCGGGCGGTTGCTATCTATCGTAAAACCGGGGATCGTATTAATCAGGCAGATGCCTTGACATTGTTAGGGCTAGCGACTGTCTATCTGGGTCAATATGACCGCGCGCGCCAATATTATAAGGAAGCTATCCAACTCCATAAGAAAATCAAGAATCCAACTAGTTTAGTGAGTATTCTCATCAATTTAGGTTATGCGTGGTGGGTTGTCGGCGACTATACTCGTGCCGAAATTTTACAACGGACGAGTTTGACTTTATGTGAAACCTATCATTTGCGTCATCATGAGTTAGGTTGGGCCTACTATCACTTGGCGTTGACCATGTTTGAAATTGGGGAAATCCGCGACGCCCAGCAATATGTCGAACAAAGTCGGAGTATTCACCGCCAACAACGCAATGAGTGGGGTTTAATCTGCGACCATATTTTGTTAGGGCAAATAGCCGAGAAACTCAATAATGTGGCTGAAGCCCGTCAATATTTGGAACGTGCTTTGCAACAAAGCGTAAACTTAAAAGGTGATGTGCCCCGCCTGATGACGGTTGAAATTGTGGGTGAGTTTTTGCATAACCAAGGTGATAGAACAACGGCCTGCACACTGTGGCATTTTGTTTTACACCATCCGTCGTGTCATGTACCCATGCGTAACCGCTGTAACAAACTTTTGCAGGGCTTGCATGATGTGTCTAAGCATCAATGGGCGGAAGCCAAGCAAATAGCCCTAAAACTTGATTTGGAAGAATTGCTGGACTATTTGGCAAAGGTTTTGGCCAGTACTTTACAAGCTGATTTGACGAGCTTGCTAGTTGATGAATCAGAAGAAGGAAATCTTGAAGCTTTAACCCCACGCGAGATTGAAGTGGTGGAACTGGTTGCCCAAGGTTTATCAACCAATGATATTGCGGATTCCCTCTTTATCTCAGTTGGAACGGTTCGCAACCATATTAAAAGTGTGTATCGCAAACTGGGTGTCCATTCGCGAATTCAAATGGTTGATTTGGCCCGTGAAATGCAATTGATTTCCTCGTAATAAGTTACTCCATCAGTCCTGCGGACAGCTCTCCCATGGGGGAGACATAAAGCACGAGAAGATGAACTCATCTTGGTTAGACAGGAGCTTCCTCCCCAAACATGGGGAGGACCGAGGCAGGGTTCTTCTTAATTATTGTCATCTACCAAAACAATATCGAGACTGCGCAATAAGTTAATGGCTTCCGGCAAGTTAAACTTGGTTTTCTTGAGGGTGTTGAGCGTCGCATCGATGACATAATGTTTCGCATCTTGGAAATTGGCTCCGCTGAGATTGGTATGCAAAAAGCGTGCTTCAATAAAATCTGTCCCCTGAAAATCGCCCTGTGATAAATCAGTTTCCGCAAAATCGACATTCTGAGCATTGCTGTTAGTCATCTGTAATCTGCTTAATTCCAAGCCCATCATGGTGCCATGACTGAGGTTACATTTATCCAATCGAATTGAACTGAGTTTGGTCCATTGCAATTCTACCCAATTCATTCCCATCAAATTACAATCGGAAAACTCGCTACTGTGAAATGAGCTATCTAAAAAGCTCCCCAGCGTAAAATTGCACCGTACGAAGCGACATTCCATAAATTTACACGAGCGCCACGCGGTATCGGTAAATGTACAATCCGTGAACTGACAATCATAGAATTCTTTGCTGGAAATGATTTGATTGGTGACTTCGAGCCGCTTGAATTTTTCGCCATCATATTCTGCTGAATCAAAAGTGAACACGTTCAGTTTTCCTTTCTAAAACATACCCACCAATTAGAACAAATAATCTAATTCTTGGCTACTTTTGACCAAAAGTGAACATGTTCATTTTTAGCGGATGATTGCAGTTTAGTGAGGTAAATAGCGGCTCATGCTGTAATTAGATAGGGGCTAGCCATAAATTTTCAAAAATTGGCCCATGTGTGTTTAGGGAATGATCTAGATTCACCTTCTAATAAGTGAACGTGTTCACTTTTTGTAATTTATATTTATGGGGGAACAACAGAGAGGGAAGTAATATGCAAAAAATTGGCACCGTGGCTTTTGTGCAAATCCAACGCTATTCGATGAAAAAACTAGTGAGTGACGATAAACAATACGACACCAATCCGCTGGAACAGGTGGAAAAGTTGTGGTTGACGGGTCAAGGGATTCTGGGCGTAACGACTAATCAAAGCGTCATGGTCGATGTCCATAACGAGACTCATCCGGGCTCAAGATATCGGGGGGATAATCGTATTTCGCTCGGATTTTTGCCGAATTATGAAGCGATGCGGGCACGTTTCGGTCCGCACTTGGTGGATGGCATTGCGGGGGAGAATATCTTGATTGAACCCGAAACCACACTGTCCGCCGATATACTGAGCAAGCAGTGGATTCTCGGACTAGCGGATGGGACGCACGTTCCCTTGCAAGAGGTGATTCCTGCACCGCCATGTCGTGAATTTAGCATTTTTTGTGCACAGGAGACGATTGCGGGGGCAGAATTAAAAGAGGTGTTGCAATTTTTGGGAGATGGGCGACGCGGTTATTATGCGGCGTTGGCACAGGCAGATTTAACGTGTTATGTGCAAGCGGGGGATAGTTTGTACGTGGCGTAAGTTGAGGTAGATTGACTTGTCAATTTCAAGCACCGCAGGTTGAAACCCTGATCGTTACCCACATCTTATGTCGAGTTAAGATCAGCCCCAAGTTGTAGACCTTCAAGGAGCGTTAGAAT
>JBNLCD010000454.1:0-4959 GCA_050303635.1 Anaerolineae bacterium | reverse complement strand
ACAAAGTCGTACTGAAACGCACTGTCACTGGGCCCCGTGGAACCGCCGTCCCAGTGCAGCTGCGCGGCACTCGTTCCCAGAAACAATACGCCGCTCTTCCACCGGTAATCTGCACGCGTTGCCAAAAGCGGTAATTGTGTCGCGGCATGAATCGCATCAATGAGACGGGCCATATGATCGGGGTCAATATCTTCATGCAAACCGAGTTCAATGCCCACCACATTTTCGAGGCCGTCGAGTTGTTGGGCACAACTATATAAATCATCCTCGCGCTGGTCAATCAGATGCACAATCATCGGCACCGGACTCTTCGCCCAGCCCTCTTTATAATTGCGGACGGATTTGCGCATACCCGGATTGGGTAAACCCGTGTGGAACAAAAAGCCGGAGGTTTGCGGGACAATGCGCGTCCCTTTGGCAGTGCCGCGTTGTTTCCAGCTAATCGGGGCCGTGACGACCGCACCGAATTTCTCCAACTTGATCAGGTTCCGATACATGGACGGCTCGAAGCCCATCATGCCGGAAGCCACCATCACGGGATTTTGGATTTGAATCGGGTTCTTCCCTGCGCGGGTGATTTGCACATACATAAATTATTCGGCTCCGTGCGGTTGGGTTGCGCCATTGGCCAACAAAACAGTGCTAAATTTATCTTGCGGTACATCACCATTTTCAACCGCCGGATAATGGCGATGATAGCTTTCATGACGCATGGCTTCCCGCAGATCTTTGACACGCCGGGCTCGTTTAAACAACGCATGTTGCGATTGGTGGCACGCGGCGGCGGCGAGTTTAATGTCTTCTAGTTCACCCAACGTCAACAACAAATGAGCGGGATCATCTTGATTCAATAAATGATCTTTAATACCGGGGACACTGCCTGCCGTAGTATAGAGCACCAAGCCATTCGCCCGTTCGATCACAATGTCTTTGACGACGTCATGCATCAAAATATGCGCGGGATGGCCATATTCGCCATTACTGCCATGGGTCAGCACAATATCCGGTTGGGTTTCATCCAAAATGGCGTTGATCTTCGCTTTGAGTTCGTCAATATCTTCGGTGAAGGGATACATTTCGTTGTCTGCGCCAACTGTCGGGTCGACATAACCCAGCAAATGTAATTGCGTGACACCCATTTTTTCGCAGGCACAGCGCAATTCATTTTCGCGGGCATCGCCCAATTCCGCGCGATCGGTCACCACTGGCGGTTCACCCATTTCCCCACCTTCGCCACGGGTCGCACAGACGACATGCACCTGATGGCCTAATTGCGAAAACAGATAGAGGGTGGCTCCCGCCAAAACAGTTTCATCGTCAGGATGGGCACCGATATAAACAAGGGTAAGTGAATCAGACATAGCGAAATTTTCCTAGGTGGCGAAATGCATATGGGATAAATCGAAACACGGGCCTTGGACGCAGGCTAAATGATCGGCCCCTTTACGACGCACTAAACAGGCCAAACATGCACCGGTTCCACACGGCATGGGCAGTGGATAAATACCCTGCAAAAAGGATTCGGGCACGGCATGGCGCGCTTGAATACTCGCCCGCCACAACTCAGCATAATATTCTTCACAGAAGGCGGGCGACGCCACCGCAAAAACTTGGTCCGCCCATTTGAGTGTATCGGCTTGATTCGCCCATTCGGTCTCATTCGGCGTGGTGATGACTTCGACGGCGGTCGGTAAATTGGTGAGTGGATATTCTTGGGCAGAGCGCGTTAAAACCAAGACCACTGACATATTCTGGCGAATGGCTTGTAAAACTAACGGCATTAGTCTTGTGGGTTGATAGTCAAAGGCAACGAGCAACAGATTGCGAATCGCGGGTCTGAGTAAAATCGGTGAGCCAATGGGCCCCAGCAGATTCACTTCATCGCCCGGATTATAGGTTTCCGTCACCGGACGCTCCACAATAAGCACACCTTCCTCGTCATTAAAACCGAAGGGGACCCACTGTTCACGGAGATAGGGCGACCAAGAATCACCCAACCGAGCCAGTAGGACCTGACCCGGTTGAATATAGGCAAGTTCGGGTTCAACCGCTAAATCAATATGCTGCCAGTGTGGCCCATTGCGGCGCACCCGTTCAATTACGGCAATACTCTCACGCATAAGGGCTTAGAGGCCGAGCATGGAGCCGAGATCGCCGGGGAGCATGCCGCCCAAGTTGCCCGTAATGCTTTCAAGGCGTTCGGCGGACATGGCTTGGGATTGTTCAATGGCGGAATTGACGGCGGCTACCAAGAGCAGTTGCAAATCTTCTACCCAATCTTCGTCTTCGGTGTCGAGCGCGTCGGGGTCCAGTTGAATAGCTTTAATGCGTTGGTGGCCAGTAATGGTGATGGTAATCGCACCACCGCCAGCGGTCACATCTAAAGTTTCTTCTTCGAGCGCGGCTTGGGCGGCGGCCATATCTTCTTGCATTTTAGCCATTTGGGACATGAGTCCACCAGCACCACCAGCGGGGCCAGCGGCACTCGGATTAAATTTGGGCAAACCACGGTCTTTATTACGGCGTGACATCAGATTGATACTCCTTGTTAAGTTTTTTAACGATTGCAAATTTTGATGATGCCCTCACCCCTGCCCCCCTCTCCCATGTGAAAAGAATAGGAGAGGGGGAATTTGAGGATAAAGGACTCTTGTTTTTTATTGTAATTAACAAATTACTGAAATAAAAATTCAGTAATTTGATGCCTCGAGACCGCCCCTCGCCTACCAAGTCGCCAAGCGACTGCCTGTGGGAGAGGGGTTGGGGGGTGAGGGCTATTCATCATCGAGATAATCAATTTCGGCACCCAGCTCATTGGCGGCGCGTGCCAAGAAATCATCTTGCGAGATTCGGTTCGCCATATCTTGGTCACGATCGGCTGATTCTTCAATGATTTCGAACTGCACGTTAAAGCCTGATCCATAAATATGGTCAATGGCCCGACGTAATCCATCAATATTCTGCGGTTTTTCGAGTTTAGGTTTAAAGACCGGATTGGTCAAGCCAAAGACGAGTGTATTGCCCTGGACGCGGTACGGTTCGCACCAATCCAAGAGGGCTGGCAGACGTTTATTGATTTGATAAGCCGTTTTCTTGAGCACACTCCAGCGATTGATAAATTCACTGAGACTGATCGCGCTCGCTTCTTCTTCGCTTTCGGGTTCCACGTCAACTGAGGTGCTTTGTTGCGGAGCCGGCGCGGATTGGACCACCGTTTGGGTCCGCACGACGACCGCTTCCTCAATCACAGGCTTGGTGCTCTCGACCATTGCTAATTCAAGCGGCAATTGCGGTTGCCAGCCCGACCGAATATCGCTCACGGCATCGTTAAACGCGCGAATGGCATTTAACAAAGCGGTGCGTCCAATGGATTGCGATTGTTCTTGTAACAAAGCCCGTCGTTCATCGGAGGCATCCACTAAATCCGGTGAGCCCACGCGCACTAATAATAAATTGCGCAAATAATCGACAATTTGTTGGCCGAATTGACGGGGATCAGCGCCATTATCGATGGCGGCATTAATCACGTCCAAGCCATAGGCGGTGTCATTTTGGATAATGGCTTGGGCTACTTCAACGACTTGTTGATTGCCCGCCGCGCCTAAGACATCTTGGGCTAGTTCATAGGAAATATGGGCGGTCGGATCAGTGACAATCTGGTCGAGCAAACTAATACTATCACGGACACTGCCGGTCCCCTGACGCGCAATGAGTTCGAGCGCGCCGTCATCAATGCTAATATTTTCAGCCCGGCAAATCATCGCGAGGCGATCCATCACTTCACGGATGGACACCCGCCGGAATTCATACATCAAACACCGACTTTTAATCGTCGCCGGAACTTTATCGAGTTCGGTAGTCGCCAGAATAAAAATCGCATGGTCGGGCGGCTCTTCCAAGGTTTTGAGAAGCGCATCAAATGCCGCGCCAGAAAAGCGGTGCACTTCATCGATGATATAAACTTTGTAGCGGCCATTACTGGGTAAGAAGGCGATTTTGTCGCGCAAATCCCGCACATCATCGACGCTGGTATGCGAGGCGGCGTCAATTTCAATCACATCGAGGAAACGCCCTTCCGCAATGGAGACGCAGTTTTCGCAAATATTACACGGGCGGTCCATCGGATTTTCTTCCGTGCAATTAACTGCTTTCGCCAAAAGACGCGCGTTGGTTGTCTTACCCGTACCGCGTGGCCCACTAAACAAATAGGCATGGCGCACGCGACCTTGTTTTAACGCGCCGAGTAAGCTCCGCGTGATATGTTCTTGTCCAATAACTTCATCAAATGTTTGGGGTCGCCATCTGAGATAAAGCGCCTGAGTTGCCACGATAAATTTACCTTGCGAATTGTGTGTGTGCTTGAATTAAGTGTAGCTGATTTTGAGAGATTTTTGTGTATGAAAATCCGATTTAAAACAGTTTGTTTAGGGCAATCGATTGTTGCAGAAGTGGCGAAACAAAGCTTTCATTTTCGGCAAAAATTCCCAATTGAACAAATTTATCCGCTTGGCGAATAATCGCTTCAACATAATTTTCAAATGGGTCAACCATCCAATATTCATGCACGCCATGTTCTTCATACAGTGCATATTTCTCGCGGCGATCAAGCCGAATACTCCCCGGCGAGAAAACTTCGACAACCAATTCCGGCGCGCCAAGTAAATATTTACCATCTACTGATTGACATTGACTATCAGCGGCCAACCATAACACATCGGGTTGCACTACATTGAACTCATCTAGGCGAACATCCACTGGCGCAAAATAGACTTTACCCGCCTGTGTCAATTGGGTCAGCAACAAAAAGAGTTTGCCCACAATCTCTTGGTGACGTAATTCAGGTGCAGGGGACACCATTACCTCCCCGTGAATGAGTTGTAAATGCTCATCGGATATAGGTTGCTGTAAATAGTCATTGGCGGTGATGAGTTGTGTTTGATCGACCATCTTGGTCTAAAA
>JBNLCD010000453.1:0-4969 GCA_050303635.1 Anaerolineae bacterium | reverse complement strand
GATCTCAACAATGAAGTTGGCTCCAATGATATTGTATTTTTGAATAGTCCGGGATTTCCTGTTCAGCTTATGAATTATTATGATCAGTCGGCGACCGTGGCTACCTTGCCGACCGCTCCGGCTGAATTTGGTATCGAGGTCACCTTAGACGATCCATTAGCTGATCAAATTGGTCCGGGGACGTTGTGTGCTGTGAACTGGAGTTTAGCAAATCACACCGATCTATGGCTAATTACCGATTCATCCCCATTTACCACCGAATATCTAAGACCACTTGAACGTTATCTTGCCCTCGATTATTTTCCGATCAGCGATGTCTCTTATGGAAATAACTTGCGGCTGGTTCATTTTTCCACCGAACAAGCTCCGCAAAACTTAGAACCGTCTGTAGATGTATCAGTTGAAATTGGTCAGCAATTAATTTTGCAAGGCATGGATTTGCCGGCGGGTAATAGCCTTAAGGCGGGTGATAATTTACCTGTATCATTAGTATGGGAGCCTATAGACACACCCACAAATGCTTATAATATTGGGCTTTATCTGCTTGATTCTACCGGTGCAGTGCGTGCTCAGCGCGATAGTCAACCTCAAGGCACTTTTGGTAATATGCAGTTCTGGGAAGTCGGCACGCGTTATCGCGATAATCATGCCTTGGCCTTACCCAATGATTTGCCAGCAGGCACATATACATTGGTTCTCAAAGTCTATCGCTGGGAAGATGGCGGCACATTGCCTATTACAAATGATGATACCAGTGACGATTTGGTTACGCTGGCGACCATAGAAATCGTTGAATAGAGTTTTCCACAAAAGCCGATCTGAGAATGTCTTGATATTTTATATTCGCTACCTAAGGTAAAAAAATCTGATTATGAATCGACAACGTATTTTGTTAGGGTTTTCGCTGTTTACCCTTATTTGGAGCATCTATACAGCCACATTTAATGGACGAATTATTGTGGTTGATGAAGCCCAGATATTTGATGCAACGGAGAGTTTAGTGCATCGCGGAACAACATCCCTAAATTATGATTTCTATCATGATGCCCAATCTAATAAGCTCGGCGGGTGGGAACTAACCTTACAGGAGATATGCCAACCCGCTGACGGCGACCCGTGGCAAGATGCTAAATATGAACCAACCATCTATTTTGCCCTGACTCCTTTTGTTGCGACGGCGTTTGCCATCTCTGATGTTAGCAATTTTTCAATTATTTTTTACTTCAATATTTTAGTAACTGTGTTAACTGCTTTAAGCATCTATGGTTTCGCAATACGCTTAGGTTATACGGAAAAAGCGGCCTATATCAGCGCGATTTTGTTTGCATTTGGGACCATTGCTTGGTTTTACGCCCGCCAACTCTACCGCGACCCCCTATCTGCTTTATTTTTATTATGGGTATTTGGCCTCGCCGCTATTTTCAAGGATTCGAAACGTCGAAAAATTTGGGTTTGGGGAATCCTCTTTGGGCTGAGTATTCTTGGAACGGTCAGTACGAAAATGGTACTCGTCTCACTCATTCCTGTGCCATTATTGCTTATGGTGTTAACCCATTTTGAATTCCTTAAAAGAAACAAGCGATATATCGCCTATCTTGCGGTAGGAACGATTATCTTATTTATTGGTTTTATGATCGCCGTTACATCCGGGATTATTCGGCATCAAGATCTTTCCGAGTCTTTCTTTACCCGCCGCTTAAATGATCTGAGCTTAGATGGCTTTCTAGTTGAGGGTATGTTAGGGTTTCACGTCAGTCCGGGGCGTAGTCTGTGGCTCTATAGTCCCATTCTTCTACTTGGCTTTTACGGGGCCTATCTGCTTTGGAAAAACAAAAAGTGGCCCCTCGTGGTTAGCTTACTGATTGGCATTGTTGGCTTTACTTATGTCAATGTCTTTGCCCGCACATCCGGTTGGCATGGCGCCTGGTCTTGGGGACCGCGTTATATGGTGCCGCTCATACCTGTGATTGTGTTGCTTTGGGTTGTGCCCGCCGTCGAACACCTCTTACAAACAAAACTAGGGGTGACAATTCTAGCAATAGTCGGCCTGAGCGGAGTCTTGATCCAGCTGATTGGGATGGCGGTCCTACTTTCCAACTATTACACGGATGTCTATTTATCAGGTGCCTACTATGACTATAACAATTTCAGTAACAGCGAAATCCGGTGGTTGGATGCGCATTGGTCCCTTGAATGGATGCCCATTTACGATAATATCCGAAATATTGACTGGAATCATATGCCTTTAGCCATCACGCAGAGCGGCAATATAATCCTTCCAGCCATTACGCTTGCGCTGTTAGCTATTCTCAGTCTTGGTGTTGCTATCAAATCTTGGCAACCAACGCGCGACATTACCAACCGCAACTTGGTTGGTTTGCCAAGTATTCTGGGTGTCTTGCTCATTGTCTCGACGGCTTCCAGTGTCTACGCGTTTCGTGATGATGACCGCTATATCACACCGACAACAGGTGAGGCTACTCGTGAGCTAGCGCGTGAGCTGAATAATGCAGTTGGCGAAGATAGTATTGTTTTCATGGATAATTTAGGCCAAACTGAAGTCTACATGAATTATTACAAGAACCCGGCAACATTGGTGACTATACCCTATCCGGCGGCTGAATTTGGCATTCGGGCCACGCTCGATGATCCCATTGATGAGCGAATTGGTGAGGCATCTGTTTGTGCTATTCACTGGGGCGCGGATGAATATCAATGGCTATGGTTAGCCGCCAATTATGGGCCATTTACGACCGAAAATCTCCGTCCCATTGAACGCTATCTGGCAACCCAATATTTTCCAACTACTGAAATTGAAACAGCCCCTAATTCTCGTGGCATCCAATTTTTGACTGTTGATACACCGACAGGTACTGAACCAAGCATCGCCTTGGCAACTGAGTTAGGTGATCAATTGAATTTGGTGGGTATTGATCTGCCACTAGGCACTGAATTCAAAGCAGGTGCTGGTTTGCCCGTCTCTCTTGTTTGGGAACCAATCGATGCGCCCACCAATGCCTATAATGTCGGCATTTATCTCCTTGATTCTTCAGGCGCATTACATGTCCAACGCGATAGTCAGCCGCAGGGAACCTTTGGCAATATGCAGTTTTGGGAAGTGGGCACGCGCTATCGAGACAATCACGCCTTGGATTTGCCGCAGGATTTACCCGCAGGCACCTACACCTTGGCCTTAAAACTTTATCGTTGGGAAGATGGCGGCACATTGGCCATTTCCAATAATGAAAACGGTGGTGATTTGGTCATCTTAGCGACGATCGAAATCACAAACTAATTTTGCTTCAATTGAAGATACATAGAATTTTGGATGGACAGCCTAAGTGCTATCCATTTTTTATCATGCAAGAATATAATTTGTATATATAAGTGAACTATAAAGAGCCATAAAATTTCTTTAAAATATAAAATAATGACTACCTATTCTTATTCAAAGGGTTGACATGGCTTTAGTTTGCGAGTATCCTTCAAATGATTGTGGTGACATAATCTTGTAATGATGCAAATTATCTTGGAGTTGCGCATGCATACGCGAATCATCTTGCCCATTTTCGAAAGAATTCGGTGATTCTGCGCCTATTGTCTTTGTAACACAGATATTACAGAATGTGTTATTATGACCGTAGGTGCATCTGGCCTGCGGTATTATCATGCCACTCCAATGAACTATTTTCCTGTGAAAATATGACACCTGTTGGCATAAATGCGTCGTAGGCTTGAATTAAGCAAACGACGTTTTTTGATTCTAATCACGGAAACGAATTTGAACTTAACAAAACAAAAATTGGTAATGAACGAAATAAATGGAGAATAAAAGCACTATGTCCAACATTGACCCACAAACCAAGGCTTTGGAAGTGCAAAATGTCAGCAAATACTTTCACGGGAAAAGCGAAGTCTCATTCTGGAAGCGTCTCAAGGTAAGACTGAGTGGCCAACCTCTGCCCGATGAAATGAAAGCCAAACGCATTGACGCGGTGAAAAACGTGACCTTTGAAGTCAAACGGCGCGAAATTTATGGCGTCTTAGGCCCGAACGGTTCCGGGAAATCCACCCTGATTAGAATTATCAGCACACTCCTCATTGCGGATGAAGGCGCTGTCACCGTGTTTGGCTATGACACGCAACGCGACGAACTCACCGTGAAGCGCTTGATTAATCGTGTTTCGGTGGATGCCGCTTTCTTCAAAAAGTTGAGCCCACGGGAGAACTTGCTCTACGGCGCACGTCTCTATGGTGTCTCGGCGAAGGAAGCTGATGTCAAAGCCCGCGATATTTTGAAGCGCTTGGGTTTGCGCGAAAGCAGTTATACTGCTCCGATGGAAGAAATGAGTCGGGGGATGCAACAAAAAGTTGCCGTTGCGCGGGCCTTCTTGACCCAACCGATCTTGCTTCTACTCGACGAACCAACCACTGGTTTAGATCCCCGTTCCAAGCGTGAAGTGCAAGCTTTCATCGAAGAATTGCGCGACACGCATGATGCCACCATTTTACTGACCACCCACGATATGCAAGAAGCCGAAGCCCTGTGTGAACGCATTGCGATTTTAGATGAAGGCGAAATTGTGGCTGAAGATACGCCCGCCGGACTTAAAGCGCGGGTTAAGGGCACAGACGGTAATGCGCCCACGCTAGATGACGTGTTCTTGCAATTAACGGGCAAGCACTTAGTCAAAGAAGAAGGCGAAGAAGATGGGGATGAAAAATCCGATACAGCTAAGCCAACTGAAGACAAAGCGAGTTCCAATGGGGCATCTGACCCGACTTCACCGGAAACCAAAGCTGAATTGGTCAAAGAACTTATCGCTGAATAGGTTGATGCTGTAGACAAATAATATACGGTATTCCTTTGTCTACCCCCTCCGGCCTGCGGCCACCTCCCCCGAACGCAGGGGCGGCTGGCTTGAGTTGGTTTCACTCTCACCCATGTATGGGGGAGATGTCGCGTTAG
>JBNLCD010000452.1:0-5004 GCA_050303635.1 Anaerolineae bacterium | reverse complement strand
TGACGATAATCTTCTCCAACGAATTGGCCGCCAAATTACCCGTTGGACACCCACACTTACGCTGGGCGAACGTTCCGATGTGATTGAGCAAGCGGGTGATTTAGTAAAACCCAACACCAATTTTATTGTGATGATTACCATCTCAACTGTATTAGCCAGTATTGGTCTCCTGCAAAGTAGTGCCGCGGTTATTATTGGCGCGATGCTGGTTGCACCTCTCATGTCGCCACTCATGGGTTTTGGCGTAGGGTTGGCCATCGGCGAACTCCAAATGATGCGGCGTTCTTTACAAACCGTCATGCAAGGCATCTTGATTGTTTTGGCGACATCCTGGTTGATTGGTTTTGTATCTTCGGCCAATGTTGCAACCTCAGAAATGCTGGCACGCGGTGAACCGACTTTCCTCGATATGATGGTGGCGTTAGCTTCCGGTGCCGCTGGCTCATTTGCGTTAGCGCGACGGGATGTGCCTGCCGCCCTAGCCGGGGTTGCCATTGCCGCCGCCTTGGTACCCCCAATTTGCACCACTGGCTTAGCCATTGCGATTGGCAATGTTGATCTAGCCATTGGCGCAGGCACTTTGTCTTTAGTCAACATCGTCTGTATTAGTCTAGCGGCGGGCGGTATCTTTGCCCTCTTGGGTGTTCGACGGGCTGAAGGTATCCCAACCATGCGCCGGATTGCCATGTCGGTCGTCTTGTTGATTATCTTGGCGCTACCCTTAGGTTATTTGCTCTATCAAACCAATCGTGAAGCCACGCTCAAATATGAAACAGAAGCTGTTATCGAGTCCAAATTTGATGGCACAACCGTGACCAATATCGAAATTGATGGCGCGGATGTCACGGTTACGGTGCAGAGTCGACGCGATATCAACCTGCTTCAAATGGTTGTGGCACAACATGAGATTGAAAAGCGGACAGGCCGTGATATTCAACTCCATCTTATCGTTTTAAATGTGGTTGAAGTCAATCCACCAGCTGAATAAACGATAAGTTTCATAAGTTTCAAAAAATTATAAAAGCATTAAAAATTCATTGTCAGGTCAAATTTCACTTGCCTGACAATTTTTATTGAGTTAACATCAAACCGACTGGTCAGTCTGAAGTGAAAGATATTCTATGGCAGACGAAAAATCTCGCACAAAACGTGATCCCGTATCAACCCGTGACAGTATTCTGGATGCGGCGCTCACTATATTTTCGAACCGTGGCTATTATGACACCCGCTTGGATGATATTGCTGATGCTTCGAGTACATCTAAAGGGGCGATCTATTTCCATTTCCCCAACAAGGAAAAGTTATTTTTAGCCCTCGTTGACCAATTTGCGAATGTTCTAGAACGCAAAGTCAACGAAGCCACTGCCGATATTCCCATCGGCGTTGAACGGGTAAAAGTTGCCATTGAAACCGTGCTGGCCACTTTTGGTAAATACCGCCGCCCTGCCAAAATTCTACTCGTGCAAGCAGTTGGCTTAGGCTCTGTTTTTGAGAAAAAACGGCTCGAAGTCAACAATCGCTTTGCGGGCATCATTCAACAACATCTTGATGAAGCCGTTGCTGAAGATTTATTGCCTGAATTGGATACAGAGGTTATTGCTCACGCGTGGATGGGCGCGATTTATAGCGTCATCATCCAGTGGGTGTATACCGGAGAACCCGACCAAGACCGGATTTCGGCCAGTCTAATTCCTTTGTTGCTCAAGAGCATTGGTTATGAATCATAAGACCGATACAGAATTAGACCAACAACCCCTTACCGAGCGTTATGGTTATCTGGTGAGCTACGCCTTGCCCTGTGAAGGCATTAGTTTGCGGAGCTTCCTCTATCATGCACGGGACGAATCCCGATTCTATTGGGAAAGCAGCCGCGAACACATTGCTTTTGCAGGCATGGGTAGTGCGGTTGAGATTACCGGCATTGGCCCGAATCGTTTTCATCAAGTTGAAAGCCAAATCACGGAACTTTTCCAACATGTGGTTCTGCTGAATAAAGATGCCGATCCATTGACTACACCGCGTATTTTTGGTGGATTCGCCTTCCATGAAGATCATTTGCCTGATCATGTATGGACAGGTTTTGAAGCGGCCTATTTCGTTCTACCGCATTATCAACTCGTCAGTATTCACGGCGAAAAATGGCTGACCATCAATGTGCAATTACCACTTGATGAATCCGTCGATTCCATCCGCGCTGAATTAGAGATTGCGCTCCGCGAACGCATTGAGTTCCTGCAATCCGTCGAAGCAGATGTCCAAAATCTTGAGCAAGCCAGGGCCACGCGTAAATATTTCCCAATGGACTTTAACACATGGGAAAACAATTTGAATGCCGCTACTCAACGTATGCAAAATGGCGAACTCAAAAAAACGGTCCTTGCCCGAATTTGTGAACTCAGTTTCAATGAAGCCATTAATTTAGATAGTTCGCTTCACTATTTAGCCCAACATTATGCTGAATGTTATCGTTTCTTGTTCGAACCCCAAGCTCAACATGGTTTTTGGGGAGCCACCCCTGAACTTTTGGCAAGTGTCACTGGTGCGAAAATTGAAACAATGGCGTTAGCAGGTAGCATTAAACGCGGTCAAACTCCTGCCGAAGATCAAAATTATGAAGAAATATTGCTCAATGACCCTAAAGAACGGTATGAGCACCAGCTTGTCATTGATCAAATTCAAGCGAATCTAACCCCAATCACCAATGAACTCACGGTGCACCCGACAGGTGTTTATAAACTGCAAAATATTCAGCATATTTATACGCCTATCGAAGGTAAACTCAAAAATCCACGTGGGATTTTACCTCTGGTTGAAAAACTCCATCCAACGCCAGCTTTAGGTGGTGAGCCACGGGATAAAGCTATGCAAGCCATTGCTGATTATGAACCATTTCCACGCGGCTGGTATGCCGCCCCAATTGGTTGGATAGATTATAAAATGGATGGTCAGTTTACCGTTGCCATTCGGAGCGCCGTTGCCCAAGCAAATCGGGCGTGGCTCTATGCAGGTGTGGGCATTGTAGCTGACAGTCAGCCAGCTAAAGAATGGCAAGAAACCGCCCTGAAATTCCGCCCAATTATGGAAGCGTTGGGGGTCGCCGATGACGAATCGTAACACCCAATGGGTCGAAATCTTTGTGGATGAATTGGCACGTTCTGGTCTTGAATCTGTCTGTCTAGCACCGGGTTCGCGTAACACACCGCTGACCTTAGCTTTTGCCCAACATCCAGATATCAAAACGTATTCCCATTTGGACGAACGAAGCGCAGGCTTCTTTGCGTTAGGGTTGGCACTCGCTAGCCAAAAAACTGTTGCCTTAGTCTGTACATCCGGCACGGCATTAGCCAATTTCTATCCGGCGATAGTTGAGGCTTATCAATCGCAAGTTCCGCTCTTAGTCTTGAGTGGCGACCGCCCACCCGAATTGCGACATAGCGGGGCCAATCAGACCATCGATCAGCTCAAAATTTACGGCGACATGGTGCACTGGTTTGTTGATGTTGCCTTGCCCGAACAACAACCTCCGGCAGTTGCTATTCGCAATCTGCGCACGTTAGCCAATCGTGCAATGGCGACCGCCCAAGCTATTCCGGCGGGTGTCGTGCATCTCAATTTCCCGTTCCGTAAGCCTTTGGAACCAATTGCGGTAGCGGGTGATGAATGGTCACAGACGCTTACTGAACCGCGCCACCCAACAATGCACACCCAAATTTCGGCAACGCAATTGTCCGTCAATCTTGCTGAATTGAACGAAATTGCTGAATTGCTCAATAATTACCCGCGTGGTTTGATGATCTGCGGACCGGATATTAATCACTCTGATTTTGCCGAAGCTCTTGCGATTTTGTCACAAAAAACAGGTTATCCCATTCTCGCCGATGCATTATCCACTATGCGTTTTAATGGTGATGTGGATACCGTCCAAACCTATGACAATTTTCTGCCACATATGGAAGCCGCACCCGCTCAAGTGATTTTACGCTTTGGCAAGTTGCCGCTTTCTAAAAACTTGAACACCTATCTCAGTCAGCATGATTTTACGGCATATATTCATGTCAATCATGATGGCGTGTGGGCCGATGATGCCCACAAAATCACTCATTTCATTCCAACTAGTCCCGCCGCATGGGTGCAATCACTCAATGAGCGGCTCACGACTCAAGCAAATCAAACGTGGCTGGAGCATTGGCAAAATTATGAAGCTCAAACTCGCCATGTCTTACAAAATGCATTAGCTGAGCTTGATGATTTTGAAGCGGGTTTTGTCGCGGATGTTATTGCTCAAATACCTGACGAAAGCACTGTCTTTGTCGGCAACAGTTTACCTGTCCGCCATTTAGATCAATTTGGTTTTGCCGAGGAAAAAAATCTGCGCGTTTATGCCAATCGCGGCGCAAGTGGAATTGATGGTTTGGTCTCAACTGCACTAGGTTGTGGCGTTGCCCAGCCTGATAAGCCACTAGTGCTCATTATTGGCGATATTTCGCTCTATCACGATATGAATGGCTTATTGGCAATCCAACGTTTGAATATCCCTGTCACAATTGTTTTGCTCAATAATGATGGCGGCGGCATATTCAATCGCTTGCCCATTCGTGAATTTGAACCTGAATTTACTGACTGGTTTATCACGTCACATGGCCTTGATTTTGCCCATAGTGCCGCGCTCTATGGTCTCGATTATGTGATCACTGATAATCGGCCTGATTTTCGCGCCATTTTCGCCGAAACTATCGGCTCAGGTCAGTCCACCCTAATCAATGTTAAAACCGATGCACCTCGCGCCGAGATGCATCGTCAAAATATCTATTCGCTCTTGAAACAAGAACTGAGGAGTATTTCCGCATGGAACAGTTAAAGAATGCCAGTGTCGACTGGGTTGAAGTTAAATCTTATGAAGACATTACATTCCATAAAGCCGAAGGTATGGCCCGCATTGCATTCAATCGCCCTGAAATCCGCAATGCTTTCCGCCCCATTACCATCGATGAAATGATTGATGCC
>JBNLCD010000451.1:0-5051 GCA_050303635.1 Anaerolineae bacterium | reverse complement strand
TTTCGCTTTGGTTTCCACATTGACATCTGCACTCATGCTGACCATTGCGCCCGGTTCAGCGGCGAGGGATTCACCAGCGGCCAATTGGACCACGGCCAACGCATAAGATGGTTGATGTTTCAGTGTAATTTGCATGATAAAACGCTCCTTAAATTCCCTTCAAATGAATGAATACCTCTACAGAATATTACGCAGAGCGTGACAAAATCGTTACAGACATATCACAGCCAAAACTGAAACCAAAATCCATTCCGTAATCATCATATTGCAATTTTAATCTAATTTCCTATCCGCTTCCGTAATCTAATTTACAATAGAACTAATCAAATTTTTCGTTGGGCGTGTAAAACACTTACAGATTCAAAAGAATTTTGTACACAATGCCTAATTTACTTTAGTAGTCGAATTTTATACCATATTTAGAATTATTTACGGTTCAAAATAGCTCAAATATAACAAAAGGAGAGGCCATGCACGCCGTCAGATTGAACCATCTCAAGAAAACCTTCCAGCTAAAACGTAAAGCCGCCGGACTCAAAGGGAGTATCAAATCCCTTTATCGCCCCGACTATCAAACCGTCGAAGCTGTCCAAGGGATTTCGCTTGAGATTGAAATGGGTGAATTACTTGCTTTCATTGGTCCCAATGGCGCGGGTAAAAGCACCACCATTAAAATGCTGACGGGGATTTTGCACCCAACGTCCGGGACAGCGACTGTGCTCGATTACGTCCCCTATCAACAACGGCGTCAGTTGGCCTATCATATCGGCTCGATTTTCGGACAAAAGCCGCAACTGTGGTATCACTTGCCGCCGATTGATACGTTTGAACTGTTCGCGCATATCTATGAGCTGGATTATCAAAAATTCCAGAAACGCAAAGATTTTCTGGTCGAAGCGCTGAATATTGGCGATTTTCTGGAAACACCTGTCCGTAAGTTGAGTTTGGGGCAACGGATGCGCTGTGAAATTGCATCAAGTTTACTGCATGCACCCAAGATTCTGTTTTTGGATGAACCGACCATCGGCTTAGACGTCATCGCCAAACAACAATTACGCGATGCCATTAAAACTTTGCACGAGCAAGAAAATCTGACCATCTTCCTGACCAGTCATGATGTGAGCGATGTCGAAGCGCTGTGCCGCCGGGTGGTGGTGATCAATCATGGTCAAGTAATTTTCGATGACCGCACGTCCAACCTAAAGCGTCAATTCTTGCAAGAAAAAATCATTGGCGTGCGTTTTGGGACTGAAATTGCCGATGATTTCTCGGTCCGCGATGCCGAAATACTCAAACAAGGCAAATGGGGCGCAAAATTACGCTTAGATACCAGCGTGCGCCCGGTGGATGATCTGATCACCGCGCTGATGAATTATGCGCCGGTGGTCGATATCACGATTGAAGATCCGCCGCTGGAAAATGTGATTCGCGCTATCTATCAAGCCGAAGGGGCCGTTGATTTGAATGGGCATGCCGACAAAGTTGCGGAGGTATCTGCATGAGTATCTTTGCCGCTGATTTTGGCACATGGCGGGCGCAAGTTCGCAAATATCGGGCGATTACCCGCATCAATATGCAAAACAGTCTGGCCTATGTCTGGGATGCGTTTTCGCAAACCTTCTTTGTCGCGCTCTTTGTGTATGTACTGGGCCAATTATGGACGACCACCTTTCGCGCGCAAGATGCGACCGTTATTGCAGGTTTAACGCTCAATCAAACCATCTGGTATTTTGTGTGGGCAGAATTAGTGCAACTCTCGAAAATCAATCCCGTACAAACCATTCAAGATGAGGTTAAAGACGGCAGTTTGGCCTATACACTGGGACGGCCTTATAACTATATTCTCTACCATTTCTTCCGCGGATTGGGCGGCGTGGCGGTACGCATGACGACCATCTTGATTGTCGGTTCCTTGGTCGCGTTTGCCCAGACAGGTATTTTGGAGAGTTTCCGTATCGAAACGGTTCCGCTTTTGCTCTTCGTGACGATGCTGGCCTTTATTCTGGATTATTGCATTCTCGCGATGATTGGCTTGATGGCCTTCTTCTTTGAGGATGTAGCCGCCTTCCGCTTGATCTATCACAAGATTCTCTTTGTGATTGGGGGGCTCTTTATTCCGGTGGACTTCTTGCCGGAGGGTATCCAAACGGTGGTGCGCTTACTGCCCTTCAACTTGGTGCTCTACGGTCCGGCGAAACTTTTCGTTGATTGGGATACAGACTTATTTTTCCAGATTGTTGGCTTGCAATTTGTGTGGATTGCGATCTTGAGCAGTCTGCTGACCATCTTTTATCGTTATGGCGCGCGCCGCGTCAGCATCAATGGAGGATAAATAACAATGCTACGTGAGATTTTTAGTCAATTGAAATTTGTCCTGCATCTGATCAAATTAAACTTGGCCAGCAGTATGGAATATCGTAGTAGTTTCTTGATGCAAGCCGTCGGGATGTTCCTGAACAACGGGATTTACTTCATCTTCTGGCTGATCTTTTTTGATCGCTTCAAGGAGCTCCAAGGCTATCGCATCAATGAGATTTTCTTGCTCTTTGCCGTGGTGACATTCGGCTTCGGGATGGCGTTTACGATGGCGGGCAATGCGCGCAATATCGCTTCATTTGTAGCCCAAGGACGGCTCGATTATTATCTGACCTTGCCGCGTCCTGTTTTGCCGCATCTCTTGTTCAGTCGCATGGACATTTTTGCGATGGGCGATTTGACCTTCGGCATTATGGCCTATATCTTCACCGGACGCTTTGATGTGGTCTCGATTTTGCTCTTTTTGATCGTGTCATTTTTGGTGGCGATTATCTTTGTCTCTGTGTTTACCATCTTTGGATGCTTGGCCTTTTTTATCGGGAACGCGAACGAGTTATCGTTTAGCCTGTCCATGTCGATGATTACCTTTTCGATGTATCCATCGGGGATTTTTCAGGGCTTTGCGCGGCTAATTATGTACACGTTGATTCCGGCGGCCTTTGTGGGCGCGGTGCCTGTCGAAATTGTGGACACGACCAATTTGCAATTGCTGACTGTTTTGCTCGGTGCGGCTATCTTCTTTGGGTTGTTGGCGACATCGATATTCCAACTCGGTCTCAAACGCTACGAAAGCGGGAGCGCCATCAACGTAAATATGTAATGTGTGGGTAGATTAATCAGGGTATTGGAACACGGGTGAGGCGTGCCTCTCAAGCATCCAATCAAGACTTGAGTTTTGTTTTGGCGAACAGCCCTCACCCCCAACCCCTCGCCCACGGGCAGTAACAAGGCCACTGGTAGGGAAAAATCGCGTATTTTTCCGCAATGCTTTTAGGCCATCAGCCGCCCTCGAATAAATTCGGGGGCTAAAAACCACCACCCTATGAATGGGTTTAAAACCACGACTAACGACGGGCGAAGTCCATTTATAGGACGTTGTTTTTTAGCTATGGATTTTAATCCGTAGCGGTCGCGCCACATCGTCTGTTTACCCTTACTATAAAAAACCTACCCTTGGGAGTCCCTTCGCTGGACCATTCCACAGCTCTCAAAATGGCGTGGTTTGGCGGATTAAACTATAATTCTAGGTAATGATGCACTTCGTCGCTGTCACACTTTGCCGTTGAGTAAAGGAACAGAAGAGACATGCGAGAAGATTTACAAGCTTCCCCCCAAACAGAAGAACAGCAACACGAAAATCAAGCTAACGAGAGCAACATCATCAATCCACATTCCGGCGCTACAACAATCCACGCCCCACCCATACTGCCACCCTTAGGGCGGGGTAATCGTTCATTTAGACAATCAACACTCCTGCAAATACAACATCACTACGGAAACCGTATTGCCCAAGATTTTGTGCAAAGAGAGGCCGGGGCGACTGAGGCTGACGCGCGTGATCCAGAAGCAACTTCTTTTGCCGTAACAGGCAATTACGAAGCTACGGCGACTGGCAATACGATTATTCCCCATGTTATGCAAATCAATCAAGCGGGTGAGCACCTTGAAGGATGGCTACAGCGGCGCACGGGCACCAATGAACATGCGACTCTGACTCGCTCTAGAATGTGGGGGGAATTGGAGAGTTCGAGCGCCAACGCACTGCACTTCACCTACCACTATAACCGCTCCGGCCGCCGTGGTTCCGGCGATCAACAGAGTGGCCCTTATGAATTACGCTTCCGCCGTGCAGGGCGAAACATAACCGCCACGCTGGAATTTGGTCGTCAGCAAATCAATTTCACCCGGACTGGCACCTCTGCCCGCATATCAGAAGATGCTCTGCCGGGTGTTCGGCAAGCGGACCGCCCTTTGGTTGGAGCTAGTGTCGAAACGCCGCTCCATGCGCGGGAAATACGTGATATTCAAAGTCGCACCGATGCTATCCGCCTTTCGATAGCAAACTACCATACCTCAGGGGAGGGGATAGCGTCCGGTCGGGCGAATTTAGTCAATCGCCATTTCAGCGATCTAGCCGGTGCCTACCCGCGTGAACAACATATCCTTGTCTTACGTGAGGTGCGGCATAATCTTGGTACGGAAACCTATACGCCCGGCGGGAGTGATGCCCGCACCTATCTGACGTGGTTGGAGGAAATTGTATCGGCCCATTCCCAGCAGACGGGAGCCATTCAAAGCTTTATGCATATCCAACCGAGCACCGCTCAACATGAATATCGTTTTCGGTACAACGCAATTGGGGCAAGCGGCGATCTTGTGGCCGGCGCATCAGTTTTTATTGGCCAGTTTTTTATTGACAAGCTAGCCCCAGAAACGTGGGAGGCAACTTACTGGATTGCTTTCGGTGGTGGTTCGATTGGACCCTCAGCCGGAGCTACCGTCGCGCAGGCAACGCAATGGTCATCTTTTGATGCCCAGCACAACTGGACCCAGACCAATTTCAACGGTCCGTTCACCATGATGGGTGGCACGATTTCGGGAAGCCTTGGCGGAGGTGGCGGCGGCAGTGCAGGCATACTTTTATTCTATGGCGATGGTAGTCATGAACCGCTCGGTGTGAATGCGAGTGGTCCGTTAGTTGAATTGGGCGAGCATGCCGGAGCCGAGTTCGGCGG
>JBNLCD010000450.1:0-5053 GCA_050303635.1 Anaerolineae bacterium | reverse complement strand
GAACAATAATGACGTATCATTGAGTTGGGCTAGCTTCGTGAGATGAAAAACATCAACCACGTTATATAAAATCGAGCCGTCTTGACCAATAGCGTATTCCCAGCAATAGCTACTAAGATTCCCTTGCTGATTGCGCCCCGCCGGATCCCAGATCAACGGTTGATCGGTGTTAAGATCATCGGGAAAACGATAACCCGCCTCTGTCAGCATACTGATGAGTTCCGCTTGACTGGTAATACTTGTTACATCAATTTCACCTGCCAAGTCTGTCACTGAGCCGTCAGCTAAGTTGACTAAGCTCATGGTTTCAATTGCCGGAAAATATTGGTATTCAGGAATATCGGCAGGTGCCACGCCCGAAGCATGCGTAACATACACAAGTTGATTATCCGTTGTCCATAAAAATAGTGAACGAGAGCTACTCGGTAATTCAATTTGAGTATCTGGTTTAGCGACGTTAATCAAGAAATCACGTGAAGCCATTTGAAAGCTTTGGAAAAACGCCCATTGTCCGTCAGGCGACCAATCGTGCAGTTGCCACCGTGCCCTGTCTCCAGTCGGCGGAGATAACACGGCTAGCGATTGAGTGGTGCCGTCCACAAAATGATATTCATTGAGAAAGGCCGCGCGTTCTTCAAAATTGACTGTCACATAATAGAGCTTGGTTTGGTCAGGTGAAGTATAGAGATAGGCTGTGCCCACATTAATGGCCAGTTCAGTCCGTGTCTCCGTCGCAAAATCATAGACATAGAGACTATTATTTTCCAAATAAGCTAAATAACCACTTGCTTCAATATTCATATCTACTGTAGCAAGTGTATCTTCTGTCGCTGTAATATCATCAGAATTTGCCGTGAAAGTTGTTTCAGGGGTGGTGGAATTTTCGTCTACCCCTTCTAGGCCGGAAGATTTACTTTCCTCAGCGCTCCCGCAAGCAGTTAAAATCAAGAATAAACTCAAGCTAATACATAGCAATTTTTTCATTGAAGTCCCCTGTCTAGATATTTGCTCAGATCTTTAGGTAGCTTCGTCTAGATCATCTAGACGAAGCCATTTATATAAACTATGTGTCTCATTGAACTTGCATGGGTTGTCTTATTGACCCCACGCGACCGCCCCTATATTTTCGAGCGGTTCGCCGTCAAGTAGAACAGGCATGGTTTCCCCTGTTTCCAGACTGACGATAACCAGGGCATTGCTCGTCGCGTTTTCATCGGTTTCGACGACAGCCGCATAATCTTCGGTTGGGGCAAGGGTATAGCGTCCTTGTAAAAATACAGGCTGGCTATTGTTGCGATCTAGAATACTGGTGAGTTTGTCAGTGAGGACCAGCGCCTCGCCATTGGCATCTAACTTCATCAGTTTACCGACGGTACCATTCAAGAATGAACAATCGCGAAATTCAATCTGCAAAAAGAGCAGTCCGCCATTATCCAATTGTTGGATATTGCCGATATTGTAAGCCTCGGGTGCGCTATATAACTCATTTTCATCGGCACCAATGGCATAATCCCAGCAATATTGACTGCTATTTTCTTGATTATGGCGTCCAGCCGGAGCCCACACCTGTGGCGTCGGATGCACTGGATCATAATCGGCTAAATCATAGCCGTCTTCTTCGAGCGCGGTGAGGAGTTCATAGTTTGTTGTAAAATCGGCCACGGGAAATTCACTGGTGATATCTGTTGTTTCACCGTCGGGAAAGTTAATCAAGTTGATGCTTTCAACAGCGGGAAAATACAGATAATCCGGCACGTCCGGCGGCGGCATCCCACCATCTTGAATGATATAGATGAGTTGATTGTCAACCGTCCACCATTTCTGTGATTGACCACTACTTGCCAAGGCAACTGTTTGCGTAGGGTCAGCCAGATTTATATAAAAGGGACGTCGGCCCATTTGAAAACTGGCGATAAAAGCCCATTGGCCATCTGGCGACCAACTTGAAATTTCCCAAATGGCATCCCCCGATAAAGGTCGTGTCATTTCAGAGAGGGGTCTGAGATTGCCATCCGCAAATGTATATTCATACGGAGTAGCCTCCCGCTCTTGCAAATTGATACCCACATAATAGAGTTTGGAGTGGTCCGGTGAGGTATAGAGGAAAGGTGGACCGATATCTTCAGCAATTGCCGTGGATGTTTGCGTGACCAGATCATAGACATACAACGTGCCGTCTTGGAGATAAGTTAAATGGCCACTTGGCGGAATTGCCACGCCATCATTTGTATCACTGCTGGGTGTGTCTGTCGCAACATCTTGTCCGACAGTCGCGGTGGCGGTGTCTCCCATTGTTGGGTTCTGATCAACGCCTTCCAGTCCGGTGTCTTCTGCCTGATCATCTCCCCCGCAAGCTACTAACATCAAAACGAGAATGAGTATTAGAAATAGCACTTTTTTCATCGATAATAATCCCCTTGCTAGATTTTGATGAAACAAATACGCCGTTCTGTAGTAGATAACCAGTATGTCTGATCTGTGGTTCAATTTAAGTCTGCCCTAACAACCGCCAAATCTGGCGAGATAGGTTATACTCAGAATCAAAATTGGTTCCCATTTGCAAGAAGGATTTTTTTGAGATGACCCATATGGCAAAACGGGTGTCAGGCTTTGGCACCACCATTTTTAGAGAAATCAATTTGTTAGCCGCCGAACATCAGGCTGTGAATCTGGGCCAAGGCAAACCCGATTTTGATGCGCCGCCTGATATCGTGGAAGCGGCTGTGCGTGGTTTGAAATCCGGTGAGCATAATCAGTATGCGCCCGGAACAGGCATCGCGGAATTACGTGAGGCGATTGTTCAACACGAAAAACAATTTTATGGACTCGATCTTGACCCCAATAGTGAGGTGACGGTAAGTGTAGGGGCGACGGAAGGTGTATTTGCCTCGATTATGGGCTTAGTCGATGCCGGTGACGAAGTGATTATTTTTGAACCGTTTTACGACAGCTATGTACCCGCGATTTTGATGGCCGGAGCGATTCCGCGCTATTGCCCGCTCCGTCCGCCTATATGGGATTTTGATCCCGATGAATTACGGAGTCTATTCAACCGCAAAACACGGGCCATCATCCTCAACACACCGCATAATCCGACGGGTAAAATTTACACCGATGAGCAACTCGCGTTAATTGCCAAACTCTGCCAGCAATATGATGCCATTGCGATTTGCGATGAGGTCTATGAGCATATTATTTTTGATGGTATCCCTCATCACAGCCTGATCAATCAACCCGGCATGTTTGAGCGCACCGTCCGCATCAGCAGTTTAGGCAAGACATTTAGTACCACGGGCTGGAAAATTGGCTGGATTTCAGGTCCGGCAGAATTGGTAACCGGTGTCCAACGCGCTCGCCAATTTGTGAGTTTTGCGGTTGCCCATCCCTTGCAAGTCGGCGCGGCCTATGCCTTGCGTTTAGGACCGGGTTATTACGATGAACTCATTGCCCTCTATCAACCGAAGCGCGATAAATTGGTGGAAATCCTCAATGCCGCTGGCTTGAAGGCCGCGACGCCAGAAGGTAGCTATTTCATCATGGCGGATTTTAGTGATGTATTTGATGGCAATGATGTAGAATTTGCGAAGTGGCTTATTCAAGATGTGGGTGTTGCCTCGATTCCGCCAACCTTTTTCTATAGTGAAGGTCACAAACATATTGCGGAGAAGCAAGCGCGCTTTGCCTTCTGTAAATCCGATAGTGTCCTAGATGCCGCCGCCGAAAAATTACAGGTTTTGGTCCGGTAGAATTTCGAAATCAAATATAATTAAGCAGGGCCACGACATGCCGTGGCCCTCTATTTTTTTATAAGTCCAATTTATGCGACATTCGCGCCCGATACATACTATAGCCCAGACTCTCATAGAATTTGATGGCGCTTTCATTAAATAGCCACACACCCAATTCAAGATTGCTAATCTGATGCGCGCGTGCCCATTCTTCAACTTTAGTCATCAATTTGCGTCCGATACCCTGCCGTCTAAAATCGTCATGGACAACCAATGTCTCAATCTTGAGGGCTGTCCGGGGTTGCAATATCGGCAATTCACGCGCGAAACTTACCAGCCATTGAACAGACCCCACAACTTGGCCATCAATTTCAGCCACTAGAATATGTTCGGTGTCGTCATTCAACACATCTGAGAAATATTCACGTGTCCGCACCGGATGGGCTTCACGGAAAATGTCTGGATATTCATCGCGGTGATACTTATCAATTTGGGCCATCAACTCACAAAAATCGTCATAATCGCTCAATTGAGCTGGTCGAATGATCATACTCATTGTTCAACCTCGTTTGTGACTTCTCCCACTTCACCTCATCATGATAGCACGATAAACAGTCTAGATTCTAATTAATATTAGGTGAAATTAAGCGATTGACCCATCCATGCTTTGCTTACTTATCCAACTCGTGAATCATGCGGGCGCGATAGATGTGATAACCCAAACTCTCATAAAATTTGATGGCCGATTCGTTAAACATCCACACACCAAGCTCAACATTTACAATATCGTGATCTTGGGCCCATTGTTCGACTTCAGCCATTAATTTCCGGCCAATGCCCCGCCGCTGATATTCATTATGCACGACTAACATATCAATCATAATAGCCGTGCGTGGATGCAAAATAGGGATCTCTTTGGCATACGTGACTACCCATTGAATCGCGCCAACCGCTTTGCCATCAATCTCTGCCAGCAAGATATGTTGACTGTCATCATTTAAAAGTTCAGCAAAATATTCACTGGTCCGAATCACGTCGCCGGGGTCGCGAAATATGTCAGGATGCTGGGCCCGATGTAGCCCATCAATTTGCGCCGATAGTTCGCAAAAATCTTCATAATCGTTCAAGTGTGCTGGCCGAATTTTCATTGTCATCAATCGTCCTTTTTAGTCTTGGGTGTTCTATACGCTTACTAAGCATAACATGCTTATTGATGCAGATTATCGATAAGATGACATTGATTCTAACAAGTTTAAATGTAGCTTAAGTTTTTCACACACATATGACATTTTGCCTATTTTGCGGTATCCTCCAACACGATAAGA